>NZWI01000038.1 GCA_002701875.1 Fidelibacterota bacterium | reverse complement strand
TTTCTTTGCTGCAGGTTTCTTCGCTGCAGGCTTCTTTGCTGCAGGCTTCTTTGCTACAGGTTTCTTCGCTGCAGGCTTCTTTGCTACAGGTTTCTTCGCTGCAGGCTTCTTTGCATCTGTTGATTTAAGTAATTCTTCAGATTTTTTTGCATAAGAATTTTGTTTCAAGGATTTGATTCGTGCTATATTTTTACGATGTTTTTTTAAAACTAACTTTTTTTTCTTATTCATTATTTTCCTTTAAATTAAATAATTTTAGCGGGAACGCCTGGGAATTGAACCCAGCTCTTACATAATATATAAGACAACGGTGTTGAAGACCGCGAGGAGCACCAGCCACCTAATCATTCCCATATTTTATATTAAAACCTTTACTTAGGGTTGAAAATTACCCGGAAATCTAAGCCATATTTCTTTTTTATTTTTTTCCCAATTTTTTCAGCATTAATTTTTTCTTGATAACGTACTAGGCGAACCGCATGCAATCTTTTTCCATTAGAATTAATTGTATGTACTTCCGTTGGAAATCCATTCCCCTGCAGTTGTTTTTTTAAACGTTGTGCATTATTATATTTTCCAAATGCACCTACCTGAACTACCCAAGGTTTAGTTTTAGGTTTACTTATTATTTTTGATTTTTTTCTCTTTACTTTTGCATTCCTAAATTTGTCACTAATTTTATCAGGATCTAAACGTACTAGCTTAGCTTCTCGAGTAACAGAAGCTAATCCACTAATGCCATATTTGTTATAATCTAGACTTGGGTAGAAATTTTTTATATTTACTAAAGCAATCTTTATTGAATCATTTTCTCCAGTAGCTAAATAAGAATTAACCATAAGATCCAATGCTCTTTGATGATGATCACCCTTAGAATAATTGATTATTATTTTTTTAAACTGAATACTTGCTTGAGAATATAGTCCTCTCGCAAAAAGGTATTCACCAATTTTCATTTCTGATAGTGGTGAATAATCAGAATTAGGATAATCAGATATCAATTTCTCATAAATTGATATCGCTTCATCACCATTACTAGCCGTTAAAGCCTTAAGGAAAAAAACACCTGCTTCATTAGGATAGCGCTCTAATAATTCTGGGAGGTTTTCCCTAACATCATTGATTTTACCTTTTTCGAGTAATGTTATATAAAGATCTATATTTTGTGCATAAAGAAAAAATTGAGAAGTAAACGATAGTAAAATAATGAAACGTAAAACCATTTAAATAAGTTAATCTTTTCTTTCTGATAAAAGTTGCAAAATATTATCAATTTGATATGATAATTCATTTGGCTTAGATATATGTAAAGACAGTTTTAATTTCATTAAGTGCGCATGGACCGATGATTCATTATTTGCCAAAGTTTCATCAACAAGACTTAGTGCCTCATTATGTTGACCTTTTTCTTCCAGCACATTTGCCAATCTTGTTAGTGCAGCAAGATTTACTGGATCATTGTTTAAAATACGTCTATAGAATTTCTCAACCTCGCTGAATCTACCTAAATCAAAAAGAGCAGATTCAATTTTAGAAAAAACAGCATGACCGTCTTCAGGATTATAAAGAGCAAAATTTTCCCAATTTTCAATAGCTTTTGTTAGATCACGCTTTTCAGCATAATAATCTCCTAACTTCAAATAAGATAAGCTATATTTTGGAGAAGTTTTAACTGCCTTTTGAAATAGCTTAATTCCTTCTATTTCTAAACCTTTTTCCAATTTATCCATGCCTTGAAAAACTAAAAACTTCGAGATTTGAGCCGGGTCTTTCTCTTTATTAAGCCTTTGCAGTATTTTTGAAATTTGAGTTGCCTTATCCCAATCTTTCTGTTTTTCAAAAATCATTAATAAAAACTCATTAGCCCATTGATTCCTTTTATCAATTTTTAGTACTAATTCAGCTTCTTGTTGAGATCTAGATAAATCGTTAATTTGTTCAAAATCCAGAGCCAAAGCTTTATGGATATCTAATTTAATCTCATTATTAAGATTTGGTCGAACCATAAGGGATTGATGTATTTTTATGGCAGCTTGTTCATTATTATCCTGCCTTAATATGTTCCCCATTTGCAAATATGCATTTATATGATCTGAATCTTGTTTAACAACATCTCTAAGGTGGTTTAAAGCTATTCTTGTATCACCACGAACCATTGCATTTAATGCATTTGTATATATTGAATCAGTACGCTTTTTTTTCTTCGGTTTAAATAGATATATAATAAACAATCCACCGATAACCACAGCAAGACTTGCGATAATATAAATCAATCTTATTCATCCTTATCTTCAGAATGATATATTTCTTCATCAATTGCCGCATTACGTAAATCATTTAATTCATCAGATAAATGACGATTCTTATTCTTTAGAGCACGTAATTCGGATTTACTTGAAAGAATATTTGTGATAGCGGCACCATATCCAATTATCGTGCCAACAGCAAGAGCGCCTAGCATAACCACCGCAACCTGTACATTGTCATATTGTACAAATACAAGATCAACTGAAACTAAACTTGTATTTTGCATTAAAAAGTACAATACCAATATCATAATAATTAATCCACCAAAAATTTTTACTAATCTCATTACGCTGCCTCCATTTCCTGGATATTTATAATTTCACCATGAAGTGTTATACCTTTTATTTCATCAATTCTTACAGGGATAATATCACCAATATTTACATTAGACTTATCAAAAATAACCCATTTATTCGAATCTGTTCTACCTGCCCATTCCTGTGTTGATCTTTTACTTTCTTTTTCTACTAAAACCATTTCTATTTTTCCTACATAATTTTTATTGTGAAACATAGTATGTTTCCGCTGCGTTGCAATAACTCTTTCTAGTCGACTTTGTTTTTCATCCTCTTTTACATGGTCATCAAATTCTGAGGCTTTTGTTCCAGGACGTGCAGAGTATTTAAATGTGTAAGCAGAATCAAACTTGACTAATTCCATGACATCTAATGTTTCTTGAAACTCTTTTTCATTTTCTCCAGGAAAACCAACAATAATATCAGTTGAAAGTCCTACATTAGGTAAAGTTCTTCGAATCTGACCAACCAAAGTTAGAAAATCTTCCTTTTTATAGGTTCTATTCATTCTATTTAACACATTATTATTTCCTGCTTGAAGAGGCAAATGGATATAATTACAAATATTATCATATTTTAACATTACATCAAGTACTTCTTGGGTCATATCTTGAGGATGAGGAGAAGTATAGCGAATACGTTTTAGATAAGGTATTTGCGCAACCTCAGCTAATAATTCTACAAACCTACGCTGATCATGATTGTATGAATTTACATTTTGTCCTAAAAGGGTAATCTCTGAGAATCCATCTTTGACTGCTTTTTCAGCTTCCTCAACTATGGATTCAATACTACGTGAACGTTCTCGTCCCCTTGTAAAGGGCACAACACAAAACGTGCAAAATTTATCGCAGCCCCTCATAATAGAAATCCATGCATTAACACCTCCATCTCTAACCGGCGAAATATTTTCATATACTTCATATCGAGACAAATTTGTATCAATAATTTGAGAAGCTTTGTTATTTCTTGCTTTTATCATATCTAATAGATTTCGATATGAGTCCGGTCCCAATACAATATCAACATAAGGTTTTGATTCTAAAATATTTTCTTTCAAGTTCTGGGCCATACATCCCAAAACACCAATAATTGTAGTAGGGTTTTTTTCTTTAATTTGTTTATAGAATCCAAGACGAGAATTAACTTTATCCTCAGCATGTTCTCTAATAGCACAAGTATTCACCAAAATAATACCTGCATTATTAATATCTTTTGTTTCTCTATAACCATCAGTTGAAAGTAAACCTGAAATCAGTTCAGAATCAGATACATTCATCTGGCAACCATAGGTTTCTATAAAAAATGATTTATCCATTATATGAATTTACAAATTACTGAGAGAGTAGTAGAGGAAAAAGGCCTTACTTCAAATAGCCAGAGAAAAAATAATCCAAAGGATTTTGAGGAGCTCCATACTTATGAACTTCATAATGTAGATGTGGACCAGCAGATCGACCAGTATTACCACTAATTGCCACAAGGTCTCCTCTTTTTACAGAAGATCCTATTTTTACTTTAATATTAGATAAATGAGCAAAAAGCGATCTATTTCCATTCCCATGATCAATCTTTAGTACGTTACCAAATCCACCTTGATTGCCAACAAATTTTATTTTACCATCTGCTGGAGCATAAACATTGGTACCTGTATTTACCGCAAAGTCTAGACCATAGTGGAAGCGAACTTTGCCATCAAATGGGTCCTTTCGATATCCATATCCAGAATTGACATATCCTTTCTGAACAGGTGGAATTGAAGGTATAACTTTCAGATTATCTGAATGTTTTTTTACCATATCATATAGATTATTATAACTGTTTAACTCTAACTTAACCTTCCTAGACATAACATTAACATTCATCTCAATTTCAGATATTCGAGAAGTAATATCAGTCGGGATATTATCCAAATTTATAGCATTAGTTAAATTTGCACCCCCAACCCCTAATTGCCTAACATCTTTATCTATCTTAGGTAAGCCAGCATAGGTTCTAATGGCTTGATCTTTATTTTCAATTGAGCCCATTTGGCTTGACACATCTTCCAATTGACTTTGTAAACTAATCAGCGTTTGAGATAAATGATTGTAATTTGCCTTAAGGTCATTCATTTTATTCTTATAAAGAACATTTGTTAAGGCATCAACACTAAAAAATAGAGCCAATGAAACAACAATTATAGCAATACCTGAAACTGCTATAAGCTTTTGATGTGAAAAATGCAGCTGCTTTGCACCAGTATCTTTCTCTGATACAATTATATAATTGTGATATCTATTTGTATTTCTATTTCGATTAAACATTATTTCTTACGATGATAAGAGCGTAAAATTACATATTGTAACAATATCATACAATTAAGATCATTAATATACGAATTTGTTAAAATAATGCTAATTAACGCTTAAAAAATCAATAGATCTTTAATCATTTGACTCTTCGGTCTCTTCTTCTAATACTTCAGACAGAGGTTCAATTTCTTTTACCTCATCTTCTTCAAGATTGTATTGAGATTTGATCTGATCAATCTCAATTTCTTTATTTGTGATGGATTCTTTAATATTATCAATCTTTTCAACATGAGAATAAAATTCAGCATTTCCAGTAAAATTAACCATATTAGCATCTTTAGCATGACCATATGCTAATTTCCCCAAAGCTTCGCTTGCTCTACGTCTATCTCTTTGAAGTTGGTGAACTTCTAATTTTATTTTGCTTATCTTAGTTAATTCCTCAGTTTTAGCAACTGCAACTTTGCTCACTTCTTCAGCTTTCTCTACCGCCGCACTACTCCATTCTTTCATATTATGTTTTAAATCATCCCAAAGTTTTGACATATATCTTACTCTTATGAATTAGATTCTCTATAACTAAATAGAAAATCATTATTATTTTTTCAACAACATATTTGAAATATAAAATACTGCCGACCCAATAACTAATGCATTTAATTCTAACATCACATTTTTATCTTTAATGCCCCAGATAAGTCCAGATAACAATATAAACATAGATAATAATTGTAGACTTCTAAGTAGGATGTATCTCAAATCTATACTTTAATTTAATCCAACGTAAAATATTTTTTGTATTCCACCCGTAAACACCAGATAATATAGAAATTGGGTCATTAGATTTAGAGAGTTTATTGACTATTCCGTACATCTGATCATCATTTAATTTTTCATATAAGAACCGATTTATAAATGACAATCTCCGTTTATGGTTCAATATGCGAAAAACATTTTTTGCCTCTTTTTNACGCCCAAGAATGTATAATGCTGCACCCATTCCAGATACCATCGACATTCTGATNCCAAACCCAAATAAATAATCTTGATACCCACCAGCTTCTCCAATTTTGTATGGTTCTTGATAGGGGCCAAATGGCAAAGAAAAACTCCCCCTGCTCGCAAAAGCATTCCCTTCAGGAATAGATAAACCTATAGACTCAAAATAATCTTTACATTTATTTATAATATTTTTTTGTTTAGTTTTTGTTTTTTTAAAAGCAGTTGCTAACGTCGCATTTCCATCTAATATAATTAGATATGCATACCCTTTTGGCGCAAATTTATTTCCTAACAAAAGATGAATCTGATCTTTCAAATCAGTTTTGAAATTTATTCCTTTAATATATGCTGCAGCCTTGGAAGTNCCTGTTGCAATAATATTACAATCATTNGGTGCTTTTTGTCCAAATCGAAATTCCACACCAGATGATTTACATTGATTATACAATTGAAAATCTAAATCCGTTTTTTTATATCCTCTTTTAATCATATGGAAAAAAGGTTGAGGTTGGCTAATTGAGAGAGGTTTATTTGATTTAGTATGTACATAAAATTTTGAGATTGGAAAAGAATGTATTTTACTAAAGTTGAAGCCAAGTTGTTCAAAAAAAGAATTTATTTCAGTAGNAAAAATCCAATTCTCTATACCTTCATAATCACCATGCCNNCTCTTNCCAATATTGGATTCTTTTTCATATACAATTGGATAATATCCATTTCTTTTGAGTAGATGAGCAGATGATAATCCTGCAATACCTCCTCCAGCAATATTAACGGATTTGATATTATTTACNCCATTCATAATTAGCAATGGAGTTGTTGAATAGATAGNATTTCTGGAAGTTTTTGCAATTCAACTAAGATCTCTTCACTAATCTTGCTATCCACTCTAATTACACTAAATGCTTCATCCTCATTCATTTCTCTACTTAAAAGGTATCCTCCAATATTTATATTAGCATTACCTAAGATAGTACCTACGCTACCAATTACTCCAGGNACATCTTTATTTCGAGTAAATAGCATGGTACCATATGGTTTTAAATCCATTTCATAACCCAAAATATTTACTAACCTAGGGTGATCACCTTCAAAAATACTACCAGCAATTGTTGTGGGTTCACTATCTCCAGATACTTTAGTTCTAATCAAATTAGTATAGGAACNACTATNATTTGTATAGCTATGCTCAATACTTATACCTAGATCTACGGCCAATGTCTCNGCATTTATATAATTAACTCTATCAGGTATTCGNCTAGATAATAATCCTTTTAAAAATGCTAGAGCCAAAGGTTTTGAATCCTCAATTGACCCCGATGATTCTACTTGGACTCTTTTTATAGCGCCAGAATTCAATTGACTTTGCAAATTACCCATTGTGTCAGCAAAATCTAAAAAAATTTCGATTTCCTTTAGTTTTGCGATATCTGCTATAGGCATGTTGATTGCATTATTCAATTTACCATGGATCAAATAATCACGAACCTGTTCGCAAATAGCTAAACTCACTCCTTCTTTAGCCTCCTTAGTAGACGCTCCTAGGTGAGGAGTTAATACAATATTTGGAGCATTTACTAATGGATTTAATTTATCTAATGGTTCAGATGTGAATACATCTACAGCTGCACCTGCTATAAGACCATCATTTAAGGCTTTTGCTANATCAGTTTCATTAATAATACCACCTCGTGCAACATTAATTATCCGGGCAGTTGATTTCATATTTGAGAGACGGTCATAATCAAACAAATCACGTGTAGAATCTGTTAACGGGACATGGACACTAATAATATCTGAATTAATGATTAATTCCTCAAGTTCTACGATTCTAACTTCTTCAGGATTAAACATATCTTGATTCATAAATGGATCATATCCAAGAATTNTCATTCCGAATGAACGGCATCTGGTCATCACTTCTCTACCAATTTTACCCATCCCAACTATCCCCAAAATTTTGTTACTTAATTCAGATCCAATTAATTCATTTCGATTCCATTCGCCTTGCTTTACTTCTGAATCACCAATGGCAATGTTTCTTGATAATGTTAACATCATTGCCAAAGTATGTTCAGCTGCAGATATTGTATTAATATCGGGGGTATTCATCACTACAATACCGTGTCGCGTTGCTGTTTGAATATCTATATTGTCAACTCCAACTCCAGCACGACCAATAACTTGTAGATTACTGCTATCCTTAATCATTTTTTCTGTAATTGTTGTTCCGCTCCTTATTATCCATCCATAAATTTCTTTGGCAGCCTCTGACTTTTTCTTAATACTTGCATTAGGTAAATATAGAACATCTAAATTGGCATCTTTAAGAACAGATAGTCCATTTTCAGTAATTGAGTCAGAAACAAGGATTTTCATTTTAACCTAATCCTGATTCTTTCGAATAAGATTTAACGCAGATCCAGCTTTAAACCATTCAATCTGAATATCATTATATGTATGATTGCAAGAGATNTTATTATTAGAACCATCTTCATGGNTTGCNACAATAGTTATNGGATTTCCGGAAGAAAATTTGGNNAANTCAATAAAATCAAACGTGTCATTTTCTAANATTANATCATAATCACTTTTCTTAGCAAAAGTTAATGCTAACATTCCCTGTTTCTTTAAATTTGTTTCATGGATTCTTGCAAATGAACGAACCAAAACTACACGAACTCCTAAAAAACGAGGTTCCATAGCAGCATGCTCACGAGAGGAACCTTCGCCATAATTTTCATCCCCAACAACAATTGTAGGAATTTGATTAAATAAATAATCTCTTTGGATATCTGGAACCGAACCATATTTTCCATTAAGTTGATTCTTTACCAAATTTGTTTTACCATTAAAAAAGTTAGTAGCTCCAGTTAGCATATTATTAGAAATATTATTTAAATGACCTCTATATTTTAACCATGGACCTGCCATAGAAATATGATCTGTAGTACACTTGCCTTTAGCTTTAATCAATAATTTTGCTCCAATAATATTTTCTCCATTCCAAGCATCAAAGGGCTCAAGCAATTGAAGTCGTTCAGATTCAGGATTAATTTTTATTTCAATACTTTTACCATCTTTTGCGGGTTCATGATAACCAAGGTCTTCAATTTCAAATCCTTTTTTAGGTAGATCAACCCCAATTGGGGGATCTAATTTTATAAGTTGACCATCCTGATTTTTCAAAAAATCTTTAGCTGGATTAAACGTTAAATCTCCTGCTATTGCTATTGCNGTTACTAATTCTGGTGAGCCTACAAATGCATGAGTATTTGGATTNCCATCGGCTCTTTTAGCAAAGTTTCTATTGAAAGAATGCACAATCGTATTNGTTATCTCTTCGCTTGCACCTTCTCTGGACCATTGACCTATGCAGGGGCCACATGCGTTTGCAAACACACTAGCTCCAAGATCATTAAAAGTTTTGATAAAACCATCTCTTTCGATAGTATAACGTACCTGTTCTGAACCAGGTGTAATTGTGAAATCTGCTTTTGTTTTCAATCCTTTCTCTACTGCTTGCTTTGCAATTGATGCAGAACGTGAAATATCTTCATATGAAGAATTAGTACATGAACCTATTAACCCCACTTCAACTTCAGTTGGCCAATCATTTTCAGAGGCAAGCTTTGCCATTTCTGAAATTGGCGTTGCCCTATCTGGAGTAAAAGGACCATTCAAATAGGGTTCCAAATCAGATAAATTAATAGTAATTACTTGATCGTAATAATGCTCGGGATCTCCGTAAACTTCATCATCTGCTCTAAAGTTTTCTTTTATACTATTTGCCATTTGGGCAACTTCTTTTCTACCAGTAGCTATTAGATATTTTTCCATTTGATTATCATAACTAAATATTGATGTTGTTGCACCTATCTCAGCACCCATATTGCTGATAGTCCCCTTACCGGTACAAGAAAGCTTTTCTGCACCATCGCCAAAATATTCCAAAATAGAACCCGTACCACCTTTAACAGTTAAAATTCCTGCCACCTTCAATATAACATCTTTCGATGAAGCCCAGCCTTTCAATTCACCAATTAGATTAATACCTATTAACTTAGGTAGCTTTAGCTCCCATGGCATTCCTGCCATAACATCAACAGCATCAGCACCTCCAACTCCAATAGCAATCATCCCTAAACCACCGGCATTAACGGTATGGCTATCTGTTCCAATCATCATTCCGCCAGGAAAAGCATAATTTTCTAATACAACTTGATGAATAATTCCGGCCCCTGGTTTCCAAAACCCAATACCATATTTATTTGATACAGATTCAAGAAAATTATAAACCTCGCTATTTGTCTCTTGCGCAAGAATTAAATCTTGTTTTGCATCCACTTTAGCTTGAATTAAATGATCACAATGTACTGTAGATGGAACGGCAATTTTATTTTTTCCAGCCATAATAAATTGAAGAAGTGCCATTTGAGCAGTCGCATCCTGCATCGCTACACGATCTGGAGTAAATTCTACATAAGACTCTCCTCTTGAATAAGAGTTAAGTTCTTCAGTTATATATAGATGGCTATATAATATCTTTTCAGAAAGAGTTAACGGTCGCCCTAATACATTCCTAGCATAAGAAACTCGGGTAGGAATTTTCTCATAAATATCCTTGATAATATTAAAGTCAAACACACCAAATCCTTTCCAATTGAAATTGATTGAATTAAATGAATAAAAAATAAATTATTATAGCAGGTGAAATTACATTGATATGTNATTTGATTCAATTTCATAAGAGCANAAAATAAAATAAAAAAATAAAAAGGCATTCCACNCACCGTAATTAAATTTTCCTTATGAGATTCCANAAATTATTTATATTAATTGTACAGATAATGGGATTGGCAAATTCTCAAATTAAATGGGAAATAGTTTCTTCTAATCAAAGTGAATTAATAATCCATCTAAAATCCAAGATTCTTTCTCCTGACGATTTAAAGCCTATTGATATACTTATCGGTCTCCCATCTAAAGTATTGCCAACAATACAAGTTCAAAGTTCAAATGAATCTTATCATCCTTATAAAGTAAATAATAAAACTTACAAAACAGAATGGATCCAAAATCAAAAAGTNAATGACCTTTATACGGGTACACTACGNTTAACNCCAATAAAAGAATCAAACCTTTTTTTTGAATCGATGATTATTAGGATTCCATTTGATAAATCAATTAATGAATTTTATAGAAGTAATAAAATTCACCAATATTTGCTTGCNCCAAAAATTGTGAATTGGAGTATAGCAAAAANCTGGATCAAACCAAAAAAAGAGCAATTATTNAAAGAAACCTCNTTACCAGAAGGGACTTGGATTAAATTTTATTTANCAAAAGATGGCGTATATAAAATTTCAGGAAATAAACTNAAATCAGCCTTAACAGATGGAATAGATCTAGACCCAAGGAGTATTATGTTATATACTGGTTCAGCTTTTGGAAGAGATAGAACTTATGAAGAAACACAATTAAAATTATCTAACACGTTGGTACCAAATAATCTAATTGAAATACCAATTAGAATTATTGGTGAATCTGATGGAAATCTTTCTGATGATGACACAATTATCTTTTACGGGAGGGGACCAAGTGGTTTTAACCAAAAAAATGAAGGAATTTTATGGCATCAGAATCTATATTTTACAAAAACAGTCTATTGGTTATTAATTCCTGCGAACAATTCATTAAGAGGTAGTAGAATTGAAACTGCAAATCTTGTATCTGAGAGCCCAGAAAAAATAAATTATGGCCTTAGCTATATTCATTCAGAAGAGGACTTAATTAATCCCAATGAATCAGGACTTTCATGGGGGAACAATACCATAAAAAATGGAAACTCCTATTCGTTCAAAGTAAATATCGATTCTCCATTTGATTCGCAATCTGCCAAAGGTATAATTGGCATGATTGGAAATGAAAAAGTTCCAACAATATATCAAAATACTAATCATAAGATTTTNTTTTCTACAAATAATCAAGAATTAGCAAATATGGATTGGCTAAGCCTTAATCATAAATCAAAGTCTTTTTCATTTAATTCTGATATACTTATAAACGGTGATCAGACTTTCCAAATTAAGAATTTTTCTGAGAATCCTAATTCTGAACCATTTTTTGATTATTTTACACTTTCATATGATAGAGAATTAAAGTATTCAGAACCATTTGAGTTTTACTCTCCAATCAAATCAAAAAAAATAACTTTTATCTTTGAAGGAAACGATTTAGTCATTTGGAATATTNCAGTCCCCTCANCACCCGTCAATCTTCCTCTAAATACTTTTGAGAAAAATGCCACAATGAATATTGATCTTCCATCTGAAAATAAACAGAAATTTGGAGTTTTTAGAATTAATGATTTAGAATCTGTTTCTGAATTGATTTTAGTAGGACAAAAAAAATGGNATCTTTTAAGATCAAATTTAAATGGAGCAGATCATATAATATTGGGACCAAAAGAATTTGAAACCCAATCGCAGCTATTAGCGAACCATCGAAAAAAAACAATTTATGTTCCTATTGAGAATATTTATGATGAATTTTCGGGGGGAAATATAGACCCAATTGCCATTCGCCACTTTTTACATTGGACCCAAAAAAATTGGTCTACAAAACCTTATACTGTTCTATTTATGGGTGATGCTGATTACGATTATAGAAACATCACTGATCAATCAAGAATAAAAGTTCCTACAATACAATTGGGGACTCGTTATTCTCATTCAACAGATGATAGGCTGGTTTCATTTAATGGAATTATTCCAGAGATGGCAACCGGGAGAGTACCAGCCAAATCAAATGATGATGTAAGCAATTTTATTAGCAAAATCATTGAATTTGAGAACAAACTACCGATGGGTTTATGGAGACAACGTATTACTCTTGTAGCAGATGATCCTGCTCGACCTGAACGCGAATTATTTGAACTTTCAATGGGAAAAAGTCATACAATAAATTCCGAAAGGCTTGCAAAAATTATACCCAATTTTATGGAAACTAAAAAAATATATATGGTTGATTATCCAGAAGTGATTGATGGGTCTACCTTTGGNGTTACTAAACCAGAGGCTACGCAAGCACTATTTAATCAAATCTCATCTGGAACAGCTCTTATTAATTTTATTGGTCACGGTAATCCCACTCAATGGGCACAGGAAAAATTGCTTATAATAAATGAAGAAAGAAATGATATAAACTCTATGCAGGCNGAATTAAAACTTCCTATTTGGATAGCTGGCACATGCAGCTGGGGACAATTTGATGCCATTGGTCAAGATTCTTTTGCTGAAGAATTAATTAATTCATCTATTAATGCTGCTGCTGGTGTTATCACTACTACAAGAGGAATAACTGTATCGAGCAATATCCAATATTTAGAAAAAATTTTTAGAGAAATTTTTAAAGGTGATAGTGTAACTTATAAGTCCATTGGGTCAATTCTTCAATCAGTAAAAACTGGTAGTTCTGATGGTGAATTATTTCACTTTTTTGGTGACCCTGCAATGAAAATATCTATACCAACTCAATTGGTAAAAAATAGCAAGGTATCTCCAGATACTCTATCAACACTTTCCATTGGTANACTGTCCGGTGAAAGTCCATTTTTATCGGGTGAAGGTTATTTTATTTTAGAAGATGGTTATAAAGAAGTAAAAAAATTGTTTAATTACGCTTCGCGACAAGAAGAAATATCCTATCAAATGAATGGTCCCACTCTTTTCAGAGGATCTTTTAACTATGAAAATAATATTTTATCCTCTCAATTTAGAGTGCCTAAGGATATTTCTTATTCAAAGAATCCAGCAACCNTAAGGTTTAATGTAACAGATAATAGTAATTTACAAGCTTTGGGTTCCGTAACTGGAATAAAATTAACCCTTGGTCCTCCTTCAAATGATACCCAGGGTCCAATCATTTCATTTGAAACAGAAAATGGAAGGAATCTTCGTAGTGGAGATTTTTTAAAATACGGAGAAAGCATTGTTGTTCGTATTTCTGACCCTCTAGGNATTAATCTAACAGGTGAAAAAGGACATGAATTGATATTGACAAATAATTTTACTCAANTTGAAACAAACATTACTAACAAATTTATTTATGATATGAACAGTATCAATACGGGGACTTTTCTTATTAATAATCTTCCAGAATCTGATGAAATTTCATTTCGTGTCAATGCTTGGGATAATGCCAACAATCCCAGTGAATCAGAAATAAGGATTAAAATCACAAATTCAGATGAACTAAGTCTTATTAACTTATTTAATTTTCCAAATCCAATGTCAATGGATACAAAATTTTCGTTTGAATTAACTGCGGATGCAGAAGTGTCTATTAATATATATTCACTTGAAGGAAGAAGAATTAAAAAGATACTGCCAGAATTATGTCTATTAGGACACAATAATATTTATTGGGATGGTAAAGATGAATTTGGACAATTACCAGCAAATGGAGCCTATTTATACAAAGTAACCGCTAAAAATAGCTCACAAAAAATAGATCAAATTGGGCGCCTAGCAATATTTAGATGATAAATATTGTAAAAGATAAAATCATTCTTGCTTCTAATTCTCCTAGGAGAAAACAACTATTGGAACAAATAGATCTTAACTTTGAAGTAATTACAAGTCAAATAGATGAAGATCTAAGTTTAGATTTAGAACCAAATATTTTCGTTGAACATTATGCTAATTTGAAAGCTGAAAATGTGGCAAATAGATATAAGAATCATTGGGTAATTGGCGCAGACACAGTCGTAGCATATAATAAAAAAATATTTGGAAAGCCTAAAGATAATGATGAAAGCTACGTCATGCTAAAAACGCTATCAGGCAATACTCATGAAGTATTTACCGGGGTATCAATTCATCACCTAAATCGAGGCATAATTAATACATTTCATGAAAGAACAGAAGTTAAATTTAAAACTTTAAGTAATGAATGTATATCATATTATATAGATGCTTATGGATCTCTTGATAAAGCTGGTAGCTATGG
>NZWI01000037.1 GCA_002701875.1 Fidelibacterota bacterium | reverse complement strand
AAATCAAGTTTAATCAATTATTTAAGTCAATTGCAATTTTTTATATAATAATATGGGACAACATTTTTTTTCAACCAAAAACTTTAACTAAAACGCCTCTATCTCAAATAAGGTCAAATAATGTCTATTATATTCTAAAAGAGATACAGTTCTGTTGGATACAAAGAGGGTTTCACGACGACAGATAACCACCTTGCCAATGTGGATGTCGCGAGTTCGAACCTTGTGTCTCTCGCTCTGGCAATAAGCCTCTGATTTCCGTCAAGGGCTTTTCTTTTACCTACTAATTCAAATAATATCCCTGTAGCAAAGTGTGCTTGTCAGTATCTTAATGCATTAGTTTATGTAAAAATAATAAATTTGTTGACAAAACGTTCATAACGCTCATATATTATAGCATATCATTTAGTTATTTATACAGCTTTATATAAATAATCAAATGAAAATTAATTCTTTAATAAAAATTATAACTATTAATAAAAATGAAGGGGAAATAAATGTTAGTCAATAAAATCAAAATTGTAGCTTTTAGCTTTGTCTTGGTATCTTTTGTATTTGCAGATATGGAAACTAAATCTTTAGATCTTGCATCGGATTATGTTTATATCGTTAAGGATTCAAAAGAGCCTAAGTTGAAAAAGGGTCACGGTAGTTTAAGTGATTTTTTTCCTTATCCAAAAAGTCTTAAACAAAGTGGAATTTCTGGACAAGTAATTGTTGAGTTTGATGTCACACCAATAGGAAGAGTTACCAATTCAAAGCTTATTCAAAGCCCAAGTAAAGAATTAAGTGAAATAGTGTTATCTCGTATTGAATTTATGGAGTTCGAACCTGGTACACAAAATGGCAAAAAAGTAAGGGTACGACATAGAATTCCTATCACTTTTGATATAAACTAAACTAACACATTAATTAGTTTTAAAGCCCTATTGCTTAATTGCATAGGGCTTTTTTTTTACCCACCAACCCAAAAGGACGGGGGTAGGGTTTATATAATAAAGCGTACACACATTGTTGAGAAATTTTTTGTAATTTTCTGTATGAAACGCCTCTGGTTCAAATAAAGGAGTTCAAAATGAAAATATTTCTATTGAGTACTTTTTATACTATCTGTTTAATTGTGGGTCAAGAACCACAAAAAGATTCAGCATCATTTGTTTTTGACCCACCCTCATTAAGAATAAATTTTGGTGAAACAGCAAAAGTCAACATCAAGCTAATAGATCAGAAGCAAGAACTTGTGAATATACCCTTTACTATTTATTCAGCAAATGATCCAGGGATAGGACCCACTCCTGATTGGCCAGGAACCAGTATAAATATTGTACCTCGTGTTAGCGATGATTCTGGTAATGCACTTGTAACTGTACAGCCAAAAAGATCGGGTAAACTATTATTAAAAGTCCGCAGTACTAGTGGAATTGTAGGCGAAATGGTTATTGATGTTCCAAAGCCACCTATAAATCAGTTAGTATTTAGTAAGACACCCTCGAAGCTTTATGTAGGTACTTTAACTCAATTCACGGTGAAAGTATTTGACAAGGCAAAAGTACTTAGAGATGATACAGATTATGTTCTTAAATCTAGTGATACTTCAATAGCAGATTTTGATAATTTTGGAAATCTGAAAACAAAAAAGGCTGGTCGATTAACAGTTTCTGCCAAAGCTGGTGATAAAATAGAGAAGTTCAAAGTTCGAATCGTTAAAAATCCGGTTCGCAGTTTATCATTAAATTTTGAACAAGAACAAATTCGAACTGGTGATGTATTGCATTTGAAGGTTAATGCTCTTAATGGAGCAGGGCGAATCGTTCGTGATGCACCCATACGTTTTTCTTTTTCTGGACAAGCTGATTATGGAGAATATGGATTACCGGCCTCTGGTTTAGTTACTGAAGATGGTCGTTTTGTAGCAGAAACAGCTGGTCTTTATACAATTACTGCATCTTCAGGAGTTTTTTCAGATCAGAAAACCCTAAGAGTTGTTCCACGTGCCGTTGAAAAAGATGTCAGATTGATCGGACATGGACTTGTGTCAGATGTAAAATCGGGTGATTTGTGGGTATGGGCTGGAGTTGGAAAGCATAAAGGAAAAGATTTTGCTGCTACAGGCAGTATTTTTGGTAATGGTGAAGCATATTTTTGGGATGTTTCAGACCCAGCAAATATGAAAATTATTGATACTGTAACTGTTGACGCACGAAATGTAAATGATATTAAAGTATCCACTGATGGGCGTGTTGGGATTATATCACGTGAAGGTGCTTCTAATCGAAAGAATGGATTTGTTATTTTAGATGTATCAGATCCATACAATGTAACAATTATTTCTTTATTTAATGATGACATGACAGGTGGAGTTCATAATACGTTTCTTTATGAAAATCATGTTTATGCAGTTAACAATGGGCGTAAATATGATATAATTAATATTGAGGATCCAAAAAATCCCTTCCGGGTCGGAGTTTTTGAATTAGATACTCCTGGTCATGCCCTCCATGACGTCTGGATCGAAAATGGTATTGCCTATTCATCAAACTGGAAGGACGGTGTAGTTGCGGTAGATGTTGGAGGTTTGAAGTTTAGCGAAAAAGACCGATCTGATGTAAAATTTAATCCTCTTTTAATGAAATCAGGAAAAGGAAGTCCTTCAAATCCTGTTAAACTTGCATCATTTCCTGATCGTAAAGGTAGAAATCATTCGGCTTTTCCATTTTTAAGTCAAACTACAGGTGATTTTTATATTATTGCTGGTGATGAAGTCTTTCCAAATGGTTTAGAGAATCTCTTAAATAATAAGCCCTCAAGCCCCAGGGGAGGATTTCACTTCATGAATTTCAATGATACAGATAATCCAAAAGAAGATGCGGTTTACCTGGTACCCGAGGCTGGGAGTCATAACCAGTGGGTATATAATGATATACTTTACGCAGCCTTTTATCAAG
This sequence comes from Fidelibacterota bacterium, assembly GCA_002701875.1. Classification (GTDB taxonomy): domain Bacteria; phylum Fidelibacterota; class Marinisomatia; order Marinisomatales; family TCS55. The sequence goes on along the minus strand of NZWI01000037.1, from coordinate 55,720 downwards.
CTGGCGTCAGGATATTAGATATTTCGGGCGAATTACTTGGAGATCTATATAAGCAAGGAAGAGAAATAGGATATTTTTTGCCTAAACATAGGGAGGGGATAATACCAAATGCACCTATGGTATGGGGAGCACAACCTTATAAAAATTATATTTTTTTATCAGATATGAATAGCGGTCTTTATTGTATTGAACTCGTAGATAAAAATGAGACTTGATAAGATATTTTATAGAAATTATTTTGTAATTTTATATTAATCAACCAATGTCAACTGACCAGATTGTAATTTCTTCAATTATTATAATTACCTTCGCCCTTTTTGTTTGGGGTCGTTGGAGATATGATATTGTTTCTTTAATAGCACTTTTTATACTTGTACTNATGGATAGGATTCTTGGTGGTGAAAATTCTTTACTTATCATAGATCCATCCCAGGCATTNACAGGATTTGGACATCCGGCAGTAGTAACAGTTGCAGCAGTTCTTATCATCAGTCGTGCTTTACGTAATTCTGGCGTTGTAGATCTCATAGCTCGATACTTAAAACCATTTACAAATAAACAGACTACCCATATTACCAGTATGGGCGCTGTCATAGCTATTCTATCAGCATTCATGAATAATGTAGGGGCGCTGGCTTTGATGTTGCCGGTCACTCTTAAAACAGCTTTGATACAAAAACGCTCTCCAAGTATTTTACTAATGCCTATTGCTTTTGCCTCCATCTTAGGCGGAATGGTCACCATGATTGGAACACCACCAAACATTATTATTTCCAACCTGAGAAAGGAACAGCAACAGAAAATTTTGTCAAGTGCTTTATCTGATGGTTCATCTCAAGCAGCTGCGTATTTAGACCAAATGAATATTTTGAAAGAATCATTTAAGCCTGAACCGTTTGGTCTATTTGATTTTGCCCCAGTTGGTGGAATTTTAGCGATTTTGGGTGTGCTTTTTGTCGCATTAGTAGGCTGGCGACTTGTTCCAAAGGAAAAGCAAATAAAACCAAGTGCTGGTTCGCTTTTTTCGTTAGAAGAATATGTCACAGAAATTCGTTTTCCCAAAGGCTGCACATTAATTGGTAAAACTGCAGACGAAGTGAACAGTGTAACAGGCGATAAGTTGACCCTAATTCGTTATATTGATGAAAGCGGAAAAGTAAAATCCTTGAAACCAAAGCATAGAATTAAAGAAGATGATCAGTTTTTGACTATGGCAGATCCAAGTGATTTGAAGGAAATGATGGATGAATATCATTTACGCCTTACTCAAGAAATGCGCTACCGTATTGATTCCTTAAAGGATGAGGATACGACGTTTATCGAAATAGTCGTTTCACCAGAATCTCCATTAGTTGGCCGTGGGCGAAGCTATTTGCGAAGGCGTTCGTCTAACCAACTTGTTCTTATTGCGGTTGCACGTCAAGGTAAGCCAATACATAAACGTTTAGGAAAAGTACAGTTCGCTGTAGGTGATGTACTTTTGTTACAAGGTTCTGAAGAAGAATTGAAGAATAATGTAAAGGCTCTTGATTTATTACCATTGGCTGAACGTGAAATAGAAGTGGGAGTATTCACCAAGGTAAGCTATTCATTATTGATTTTTGCTGCTGCAATTGTTTTGAGCATGCTATCCATTATACCTACAACTGTTTCATTTATTGGCGCAATTTTGGTTTATGTTTTTTCGGGTATACTGCCAGTACGTGATTTGTACAAAAATATCGATTGGCCTATAATTATTTTGTTGGGTGCTATGATACCTATAAGCAATGCGTTACAAAGTACAGGCACTACAACATTAATTGCAGATCAAGTGACAATTATGACTCAAGGGTTACCAGCTTGGTCAATAGTTGCTTTAATTATGGTGATCACAATGAGTTTGTCAGATATTATTAATAATGCGGCAACAGCGCTGATAATGGGACCAATAAGCGTTGGAATAGCTATCTCTATGGGAGTAAATATGGATCCATTTTTGATGGCGGTTGCTATAGGTGCTTCTTGCGCATTCTTAACACCTATTGGTCATCAGTGTAATACACTTATTTTAGGTCCTGGTGGTTATCGTTTCAGTGACTATTGGCGTATGGGGCTTCCCTTAGAGGTAATTATCGTAACAGCAGGGACTCCTTTAATCTTACATTTTTGGCCATTGTAGAAAGATATGTAAAGATTAGTAATGCAGGTGTTACGGAATAGACTAAAGGTAAGTGTGACTAAATGAAATATATCTGGTTCACAGTATGTAGCTTATTAATTATAAATGATCTACAAGCTCAATTAAGCAATTCTTTTGATATTTCGCCACCTCGCTTTAATCAAAAAGATGTTAATATTGATGGTTTTCTGGATGAAGTGGAGTGGTCTAAGTCTGTTTCTCATTCTGGTTTTACCAGTTATTTACCAGTAGACGGACGACCTACCGAAGATGATACAGAAGTACGTATTTGGTATAGTCCAACAGCTTTATATGTTGGACTTATTGCTCATGAAATTCATAACGAAGTTAGATCCACTTTAGCTGACCGTGACAAGCTAGAAAATGACGATAGGCTTACCCTTATCCTAGATACATACAATGATAAACGATCTGCATTTGCATTTACAGTAAACCCGCTGGGTCAACAAAGGGATGGAACCATTACAGATAATACCTCAATGGGACGGAATTCAAAGCCATTCAGGTACGATGATAATCCTGATTATGTGTTTAACTCAAAGGGAAGATTGACAGAAGATGGATTTATCGTTGAGATAGAAATTCCATTCAAAAGTTTACGTTATCAGAGTAAAAATACACAAAACTGGGGTTTTAATGTTTTGCGCTATATTCAACATTCAGGTTACACATCTACTTTGATTAGTACAAAGATTGGAGTTGCATCATTTCTTGGACAAAGTGGAAAACTGGTTAATTTGTCTGGAATTAAACGTGATAGAATTTTTGATATTAACCCTGAGTTAAGAGGTGCCGTTAGTCGATTGACAGATGATAAAAAATTCAATTCTGAAATGACAGACCCTCTTGGAATTAATGTAAGATATGGCTGGTCTTCAAATGTAGGAATTAACGCAACTGTAAACCCAGATTTTTCACAAATTGAGGCAGACGTTGCACAGATAAATTATGACCCAAGACGGTCACTATTTTTTCCTGAAAAGCGCCCCTTTTTCCTTGATGACATTGAAAGGTTCCAAACTTCAACTCGACTCATTTATACACGACGAATTGCTAATCCTGTTGCCGCTGGTAAAATTGCGGGAAAATTTGGTGCAAATACTATAGGATATATTTCAGCTGCTGATAATAGTGGTCCATCGATATCAGAAATGGATCTTTCTTATGTTAATGTGCTTCGATTAAAAAGAGATCTATCTGATCAAAATCATATGGGTTTAGTATTTACGGATAAAACTCACACAGATAGGTCTAACAAAGTATTTGCCATTGATGGTCGATTTGTAGAAAAAGACACTTATACTTTTCGTGCCCAGGGTGGTTTTAGTCAAACTAATGATAAAGAGGAGACTGGAACTATTGCACCCATGTGGGATGTTGCAGCTAGCGCCAACGGGAGAAAATGGTCTGGATCATTCTCATTTAAGGGTTACCATAATGAGTTTAATCCGGAAGTTGGATTTATTGAAAGAGGGAATTATGTAACAGTGTCAACTGGTCCGACTAGGCGATTTTATGGTAAGAAAGATGCAATAGTAGAACAACTAATTTTATCTTTACGTTTAACTGGAAATTGGGATTACTCGGGGTTTACTAATGGCAAGAGTCCGGATGACCGAAGACTTTACCCTTCGTTTGCTATACAGTTTCGTGATGGTTGGAAGTTAACTAATTTTACATGGATTGAAACTTTTAGTTACCCTGAATCATTTTTTACTAATCATTATATCAAAACTTCTTCTGGTTTTACATCTTACAAAGGTACGCCAGACTTGTTCAATATTGGATTTATGATGGACTTGAGCACCCCTCAGTTAGATAGGATATCGGGAAAAATTAAATATGGATTTGGTAGAGACCCTAACTATGATGAATGGGCACCTGGTGATATTTCTCTTATTGAATCTATAATAAAATGGAACCCAACTGATCAAATTAGAACGGTAATAAGATATAACCAGCAAAAAAACTTTCGTTCATCAGATGGTTCTTTGGTATCAGAGAGTAGAACTCCAAGGATAAAAATAGAATACCAAATTACACCAACTATTTTTTTAAGAGGAGTAGTTCAATATACATCCAAGTATAGAGATACTTTAAGAGATAACTCACGAACAGAATTACCTATATATTTTAAAGATTCAAATGGAGATTTTGTACCTGCTTCATCAGTTGAGACAAATAATATTGAGGCAGATTTTCTTTTTTCATATAGACCGATACCTGGAACTTTAGTCTTCATTGGCTATGGTTCAGCATTAACAGAACCAAGACGATTTCGTTTTGATTCAGTTCAAAGAAATTCTGATGGATTTTTTATGAAAGTTAGTTACCTTTTTCAAAATTAATTAAGGAGTAAAACATGGATTTACTAGTAGTAGTGCATATCACAAGTTCTTATGATAGTTGGAAGGAAGTTTTTGATTCTAACCCTGCTGACCGTGCTGCGTTTGCTGATGATGATCGTACACGCGTTGCTAAGGTAGATGACAATACAGCCATGGTTCAGTTATTTAATGTTGACATGCAAAAAATGTCTGAAGTTCTTAACGATCCAAATTCACCAGCCGCTGAAGCGATGGCTGCACATATTGAAAAACGCGAAATTTATAAAGTGGAGCAAATGACTCCTCCTGGTGCATAGAATAAATTAATTTTAAAAAAGAGGATATTATGAAAACAAAAATAATGAAACCTAAAATTTGGCTTATTTTAATTGCTGTAATGCATACATTTATGGGTGTTATTGGTAGCTATATGACGATGGGGGGAAGCATCGAAAATCTCGCAATATTCCTCTATTTAGGAGTTGTTTCTGTATATCTACTTTATGCAGCATTTATGACTGAAGGTCAAACACAAGCTCGCCTCGCAGCAGTATTATGTACTCCTGTTGTAGTCTGGTTTATTATTAGCGCCATTATGAATCTTGAGATGTATGGAGTTCCTGTAGCAGAAATGCCGAGTGGCTTATTACCAATTACACTATGGACATTACCAGCATTGACTGGAATTATGAACTGGAATTCAGATTAGAATAATATTGCTGACATAAAGATATTTATTGAATGGGGGTTTTTGGATCATGGATTGGATAAAATTATTAATCCCCCCAAAACACAAGATAATTAAACTTAGGTATATTATTTATGCTAAAGATAGTGCGTACCATATCTGCATTAATATTTGGAATATTTTTAATAAATGTAGGGATATTACACTTTACGGATACTCCTTGGTTTGAGCCAATTGTACCAGATTTCCTTGGCTTTCCTACCTTTTGGGTAATTATATCTGGAATAGCAGAAATTATTTTGGGGATAGGTTTGATAATACCAAAAAGCAGAGAAATAGCAGCTAAATGTACAGCAGTATTTCTAGTAATTATTTATCCTGCTAATCTTTATATGTGGATTTATAATATACAACTTGGCGATGGAACCTATCTTTCAGGAGTGGGCCATGTATTACGTCTTTTTGCTCAGATTTTCATGATTAGTTTAAACTTATGGATTAGTAAGCAAAAAATTTGGTCTGAATTAAAATCCGAGTGGTAAAATAAATGGTTCGTTTATAAAGTCATTTTATTGACATATTTTATAAATAATTATTCATAACTCATGTTATTCGTAATTTTGACCTAAACTTTTTTAAAGTACACTATCTAAAATGAGTGCTAAACCTACATTAAAAGTGATGAGGGACACTGGAGTTGGTGATACATTATTACAACTTTGTAATAGTGACATTTATTCTGAGAACAAAGACCCTAAAACACTTGCCCGAATTCTACCAATTAAATCTGTAAAAGGTGTATGCCCATATGGAGGGTCAATTTATTGGAAAAATGCTCACACAGGTGAAGAATTTGTAGAAAAATACAATGGTGAAAAAGAAAGACGATTGGCAATTGATATAATCAACGGGAAAATAGAACAATTTAACCATTGGGTCGAGAATGAAATGATGAATATTAGTGATGTTAATGAAAGATTAAAGTTTCCATATCATAAAGTTCATCCACATGGTAAGTGGGAATTGAGTGTTATATTTGAAATGCCAATCAATGAAAGTGACATTTTTTCAGATGAATGGAGAAAAGATGATCTCGGACAGTTAAGATCTTTTAATAATAAAGAAATATATAAAAGATTACGAAAATTGGATGAAAATGATGATTATGCAGTCGAATGTTTTAACAAAATGATTTATGATTATATCTTAGCTGTAACGGATGGGAAGACTATAACTGAAAAATCAACCTTCTATTATCCTAATCTTGAGTTCGAAGATTATTTTATGCGTAAAAGTGTAGATCACTCAGAGTGTGATAATCTACTATTTGGAGAAAAGATTAAAACTAAAGCCAAAATTTCTACATTGATAGATATGATTGTTATAACTGCTGAAGATACAAGAGCAGGAAAAGTTAAAGGTGTAACATTTAATAAAAAGAATAAACCAATGGATGATATTTGGAATGATGGTAGAAGGTATAAGAAGGGTTTTAAAGATGGTTTTATTATTAAAACATTGCCAGAGGATTGGTGGATTGGTATTGATATAGCAAATGGACTTTTGCATTATAAACATAATGAAGCAGAAATTTTAAATCAAAAAGTTGAATTTGATAATAAGTCTTTGGGTATAGGTACTAATTATTCACAAGAAATAAATGCCAAAATCATGTTGTTATTAAAATATGCAATTTTTCAACAAAGTGAAATAGTTGAAGATCTAACAACACACGATAGATGGGTGAAAATTGTGCAAGATGATGTTAAATATAAAACAATCAAGAAATTCCAAGATGTAATTGAAAAATTGATGAATAGAATATTACATCTTAACGATAAAGAATTTTTTACAAAGAAGAAATATGTTATGGTATCGCGTGATGAGAAGGGGAAAGCGAAAAAAACTGAATATCCATTTTATGTTTGTAATGCTAATGTAGAAATCATTACAGATCTACCAAAACAAATAAAAGATTTAGGTTATAATTTGGATGGTGTTAAAGTTCCGGATGAAGAGTCTGATGAAGATTTAGAAATTGAAGAATATAATGGTCCAAGTGATTTATCAAATACGATTAGAATGATGATGAAAGATGACATTGATTATTTTGGCCAAGATGAAGATGAAAATTTTCCGGATGAAGAGTAATATCACTAAATTTCATATCAATAATTAGAGGAAATATTATCTGATATGAGAAAATTAATCTTAATTATAACATTTTTGTTTTTGATTGGTTGTGCCGCCTCTTCGCATATTCTTGTTGGAGAAGCTAGAGAACCGATTAATCCATCCAACGTAAAAATATATCTGGACTATCCTGAAGAATATGAAAAAATTGCATTGATTGATGCAGGAAGTAATTTTGTGCTTAATGACCCAGAAATACTTTTTACTTGGCAAAGCAAAATGGATAAAGCTATGGAGCGATTAAAAATTGAATCTGCACAATTGGGTGCTAATGGTATTTTGATTGTAAATACAGATAATAAAATTCATACATCAGTCAGTAGTGACGGTCAAGGTAGATCGAATACGTCCACACATACTGAAAAATTTGTAAAAGCAATCGCCATATATGTTGAGAAGGATTAAAGAATTAAAACACCTTCTTTTTTGGTTACCAAATAAAAACTCTTAAATATATACCCCTATTATTTTTCGTTATAATAATTAGCGCACAAGAAATGTCCACTATTAGTGGCTTTGTACGTAATGATGCGACTGGAGAACCTTTATCTTATGCAAATGTATTCCTTGCTGAGACATCCTTAGGGTCAGCTACCAATGTTGATGGATATTTTGTTATCACCAATGTACCAGCTGGGAATTATCAGCTACTTGCTTCTATGATTGGATTTAAAATTCATAAGGAAGATGTAGGTGTTGAAGAAAATTTAAATATTCGTATAAACATTCGTTTAAGCCAGGTCGTTTTAGAAGGTGAAGAAGTTACTGTCACAGCTGAGAGACAAAAGTTTGAACAACAAATCGAAAGCAGTCAAATTTCTTTAGATTTAAGAGAGATTAACACTGTTCCAGGCTTTATTGAAGCGGACGTATTTCGCGCTCTGCAAATGTTGCCTGGTGTACAATCAGGTAATGACTTTTCTAGCGCACTTTATGTTCGTGGAAGTACGCCAGATCAAAACCTAATTATGCTTGATGGTATTACTGTCTACAATCCTTATCACCTTGGAGGGATTTTTTCAACTTTTAATACGGATGCAATAAAAGAAGCTGATTTTCATGCGGGCGGATTTCCAGCACGATACGGTGGGCGGATGGGTGCTATTTTAAATGTTATAAACCGTGAAGGAAATACGGAAGAAATATCGGGTTCAGGCAATATTTCATTGGTAACAGCTAAAGCACTTATTGAAGGTCCAATACCGAATTGGAAAGGAATAAAGGGTTCTTGGCTTTTATCTGGTCGCCGAACCTATTTCGATAAATTTATCAATCTTATTACAAGAGGTGAGGGCCAATTCCCCTATTATTTTTATGATTATCAGATCAAAACAAATATTGACTTAAACATAGATCACCGTTTGACATATACTCGTTTTTATGGTGATGACATATTGGATGTCTCTGCTTCAGATAAAACTAATGATGAATTTGGATCAACTGAATCGAAGTTTGGAGTTAAATGGCCTTGGGGCAACCATACAAATGGACTAACCTGGCGATGGATTATATCACCTAATGTTGTAGCTAAAACATTTTTAGCGAGTAGTCGTTATCGTTATGATTTTGTTTTTTATTTTGATAATAAAGAAACCTTTATGGATAATGATTCAACTTTTCGTAATGATACGGCATTTGATGTAGGGTATCATGACTCCATAAAAGATTTTACGTTAGAAACAGAGATCATTTGGAAACCAAATGATAAGCATACAATAACCGGGGGGTTTCAGCGTAAAGATATCAAGTTCGATCTTAGTATGGAATATAGAATAACGACACTTGACACAACTTTTAGTATGAAACCATTAGAATTATTTAATCGAACACGTGAATTAGCTGCATATGTACAGGATAAATGGGATATTTCGGATAAATTAAAATTTCAAGGGGGTCTCCGATTTGTGCATTATAACCTACACGATAAAGTGTATTTAGAACCTCGAATAGGAATGAAATATAATGTTTCTAATAATATGTCTTTTAAAGTTAACTGGGGTCGCTATCATCAATTTCTCATAACTGCGAATGATCCTGATGAGAATTTTCGTTTGGTTGATCTCTGGATGGGGCTACCTAAAGACAAGCCAGCTAGCGTTTCCGAACATGCAATTTTAGGCTTTGAATATTTCTCTCCTGAAAACATTCTTTACAGAGTTGAAACATACTATAAAGACTTTGATCATTTACTTTCTCTCAAACCTGGAGATGTCTACGCAGATAATGAGAATGAGCTTGAGTCTACACCTATCAATGAATTTTGGGATACGGATGCTTATGCTTATGGATTGGAGTTATTGATTAAAAAAACTTCTGGTAAGTTTAAAGGCTGGTTGGGTTATACACTTGCAAAAACATTTTATTATACGCCACCCAATGGATGGTTTGCTCCCAATCATGATAGAACCCACACTTTAAATTTGGTGACGACTGTTGAGTTACCGGATTGGGTTTCAGATAATCTAGAAATGAATTCTTCTATAACAGCATCTAGTGGAAATCCATTTACTCCAATTATTGGAAGAGCTAATACATGGGAGCAAGATATAAGACCTGATATAAATTGGCGATCATCAGACAAATATCTGGTTGATAAGAAAAATAGTGATCGATATCCTTATTACTTTCGTTTAGATCTTGGCATTAAACGAAAAAATAGACGATTATTTAAATGGAAATACGATTCATATATTCAGCTAATCAATGTTACCAGTCATGAAAATGCACTGTCTTATTTGCATCGAACAAGAATAGATCAAAGTTCTGGAAATAGAGGCGCAGTTGAACGTGCACCTCTAAATATGTTTCCATTCATGATTTTCACAGGGCTGCAATTTGAATTTTAAAAAACATCTTCAATCAATAATCTTTTTCTTGATACTATTTTCTAATGCCTGCGAAGAAGGGACATGGGAATTATTAGAAGTAGATTATGAACCTGTGCTTAATGTTTTTGCTATTATCTCTTTAGATCCCGAGGTAGACAGTTTTGTACGTGTATATAGGACAACTAACCTTTCAGAAGAATCTGAGATTTATGTTGGCATTGATACTATTACGTTTGATAATGAAGATTATTATTTTGATATTTATGAACCTGCTGCTATTATTAAAAATGCTCAGGTTTCAATTAAAGGCACTGGGAATTCCTTCGCATTCAATTTTGTACCTAAGCAATATCCTTGGGAATATAAAAAAAATGTATATCTAGATACACTTGGGACATTTACACCTCAACCAGCCACGACTTATTTATTAGAAGTAATTGTACCAGGATATGATACGGTTAAAGGAGAATTAATAACCCCTGAAATCCCTGTCCTTATTGATTCACTTATTCAGGATACGATTTCAACAAAACGTGAGTATAAGATACTTTGGAAACAACTTAATGAAGGAAAGGGATACCTAACAGGACGATTAGATGATCAAAAAGTAAATTATGTAAAAGGTTGTGAGCCAGATTTTGATAGAGTAGTTGATCTTCAATCAGGTTCTTATATTGTTCCGGTTAAGATATGCGAAGATCAGCAATCAATTTTCGATGAAACCCAACATTTAATTATTCAATTAATGACAATGGATGAAAATTATTATAATTATTTTATAAGAGGTGAAGAAGGGGGCTATAGTAATTTTCTGTTAAATAGTGGAACTACGTCAGGACAATCAGTTGGTATTGAAGGTGGTTTGGGAATATTTGGTTCTATTGCTACTTCCAAGTTAGATCTAATTTTAGAGGATTAAACCACTCCTAAATTGAATTATATTGATTTTAAAGCCTGATCGAAGTCTGTTTTAATATCATCTATATTTTCAATACCCACGGAACATCGTAACATATTCTCAGGTATTCCTAAATCTGATCTTTCTTTAGTAGTATTTTCAACATGACTTGTTGTTTTTGGTGGACCAACAATTGTATCAACAGATCCAAGATGGGCAGCGGCATGAGCAAACCTCAACTTAGAAATAAAGTTTGAAATAAGACTTTCTTCACCTTTAAGTGAAAAGCTGAGAACCCCACCAAACCCTCTCATTTGAGATACAGCAGTATTATGCCCAGGATTTGTATTTAAGCCAGGATAATATACAGAATCAACTTTTCGATGTTTTGAAAGGTAGTTTGCTAATTGCATAGCATTATTATTATGTCTTTCCATTCGTAAAGCAAGGGTTTTCATACCCCTCAATATTAGATAGGCTGCGTTTGGTGCTAGAGTAGCGCCATTAATTTCTCTAAAGTGAAATATTTTTTCTATTAATTTTTTATTTCCACAAATGAGGCCACCCAAAGCATCTGAATGTCCACAAAGAAATTTAGTGGCACTGTGTATTACTATATCAGCACCTAAATCTAATGGATTCTGATTTATTGGTGTTGCTAGAGTATTATCAACTACAACCAGAGCATCCACTTTCTTACCAATAGTGGACAATCTTTTAATATCTTGTATTTTTAGTGTGGGGTTTGTCGGCGTTTCAAGGTAAAGTAGTTGGCATCCATTTAAGACTTCTTTTTCAATCAAATCATGATCTGTAGTGTCGCAAAGTTTTACTTCAATGTCATATTGAGGTAAAAATTCTAAAAATATCTTGCTAGTCCCCCCATAGGTGTCCTTTCCTGTTACTACTTTGTCACCAGGTTTAAGGTTTGCAAAGAGTGTATTACTTATGGCAGCCATACCACTAGAAAAACTAGTTGCAGCTTCGGCGCCTTCAAGAATACGGATTTTTTCTTCTAAGACATCAAGGGTAGGGTTAGAATTTCTGCCGTAAATATGGCCGCTTTTTCCCCCTTTGGAAACTTGTACCCATTCATCTAGATCATCGTAAGCATATGCTACACTATTTACTGTTGGCGATTGTGTGGCACCATGGGGAAAGGATTCTATCTCCCCAGCCCAGACTGATTGTGTTTCAGCTTTTATTTTCTTCCAGGAAATCTTTTTTTTCACTATTTAATTGAGAATTTTAAATCATTAAGAACTTGAGCCGCATCGATATGACTTTTCTTATAGATGTCATATCCTGAATTGCCCTCATTAAACATTGAAATTATATATACACCCGTCATGTTTGTTGTTTCTGTTGTTCTATTAAAATCAGGAACTACAACTGTACGAACACCTACCGATAATGACTCAACAGTTTTAACTGGATTGGTACCAGTGGGTTTAAAAACTTTTTTATCTTCATAACTTTCATCTTGAAGGACCACAAATGTGTCAAATCCATATTCTTGAGTAACTTCAGCACATCGATATAGTAGTAGCTGAGTAACCTTTTCCTTTGTAGTGTGTTGATTTCCGTAAAAACTTACTCTCAACATATTTTTTCCTACTTCTTTTTCTTCATACCCTCCCATTGAGTTGCGAGGGCCATACGTTGTAGTGCAGCCAATAAATAGAGAAGGTAATACCAATAATAGTATCGTAGATTTTAATGATATAATTTTCATCGTAATAATTTATTTGTAATTTAGTGATAACAATAAAAGGATAAGCTATGAATCTCAAACTACTTTTTAGAATATTCCTTGGCGTACAAGCATTATTTATTTTAGGCGCTATAGTCTCTCCAGAAGCAATGATGGAAAGCTTTGGTATGGATTATACTTCTGAATCAGGAATAATGTTGCAATTTGCAATATTGGGACAAATCTTATTTTTTGTAGTTACTTTTCAATTGCCAGATTGGCTTGGAGAAAATCTAGCTAAAGCAGGCATGACTTATACAGTTCTTTGTTTACTTCCAGTAGGTCTTAATTCATATCATGCATTGAATGATGTTTTACCTGCTGGACCAGCATTTTTTGTAGAGAATACAATTTGGGTAGCGTTTGCTGTGCTTTTTTATCTATATAGCAAAAAATAACATATAAGGAGTTCAAAATGAATTTAAAAACAGTATTTAGAGCGGCCGCAGTTTTTATGGGAATGTGGATTTTGGGAATGTGGTTTGCTCCTCAGATGATTATGGATCAATACGGTTGGCAATATACTCCCGGATTAAAAATGATGATGAGATTTATGGGCTTATCAATGGCAGCTCTTGCTACTTTACATTGGCTCATACCTGAATGGTCAGGAAATAACATTTCAAAATTTGGAATGGTATCAGGTCTTTTTTGGGCTTTATTTGGTGCATTTGGCGTTTATGATTTAGCTCTTAATAATGTTCCAGCTAATGCAAATACGATTATAGGTGCTGTAATTAATTTCGTTTTTGCGATATTATTCTACTTGAATAGTAAAAAAGAGGCTAAATAATGAAAATGTTTCCACGATATGAAGTTGCAAGAATGAAGATAATTAATATTATTGGTCTTTCTTTATTGATCTTTTTATCCAGTTGCAGTAACGATAAAAAAACAGCTGATCTAGAATTTGGAACAATGCAATGTCTAATGTGCTCAATAAATATTGAAGAGGCGGTTGCTGAATTAAAAGGTATAAAAAAAGTAGAAGTAGATCTGAAATCTCAATCAGGAAAAGTAGTCTACAGAGCTTCTATTTTAAGTATATCTGATATTGAAAAAACTATTACTAGCATAGGGTATAATGTTAATGGTCATGAGTCTAATAAGGATGCTTATAATGATCTCGAACTATGTTGCAAAATTCAAAGTAGTGATTAGTTAATTTCATATTTGTTAAAATGAATAAATTAATATTCATTTTGCTGTTTTTGGCATCTTGTTCGAATCCAAAATTTGATTTACCAAAGATGAAGGAAGGAAGCCAATTTCCTAGACTTACATCTACTCAAAATGGTGGTCTTTTAATGTCTTGGTTTGAAAAAATTGACTCAGTTAATTGGTCTTTAAATTGGTCAGAATTTCAAAACAAAAAGTGGTCTATAAGCAAAACTATATCTTCAAGACGAGCGTATTTTGTCAATTGGGCTGACTTTCCATCAATTTATCATATCGGTGGTGATTCAATTGCGGCTCATTGGCTGGAACGTTCAGGCGCTGGCACCTATGATTATGACATAAAAGTTGTTACTTCTTACAATCGTGGAGAATCTTGGTCACCACCACAAACACCTCATAATGACGGTAAGTTGGGTGAACATGGCTTTTTATCATTTTTTAATGATATGAATAATGATTTAGGAATGATTTGGCTGGATGGTAGGAATATGTCTTCTAGTCATAGTGATATGGGTTATGGTGCAATGAATCTTTATCAAACATCTTCTAACGAAAAAAGTGGTATGATTCTTGAGAAAAAACTTGATGGACGCGTCTGTGAATGTTGTCCTACTTCAGCTGTAAGGACACAAAATAGTCTAATTTTTGCTTATCGTGATCGTGACGAATCAGAAATACGTGATATTAATATACTTCGCTGTACAATGGATAAATGTGATGAGCCATACCCTGTTTACAAAGATAATTGGAAAATTGCAGGTTGTCCAGTGAATGGACCAATGCTAGCCTCTGATGGTAATAATGTTGCTATAGCATGGTATACAGCACCTAATGGCCAACCAATGGTTAATTTGGCATTCTCAAATGATGAAGGGTTTTCATTTGAATCTCCTATACGATTAGACATGTCAAAACCCATAGGAAGAGTCGATCTAACTTGGATCAGCCCTTATGAGGTAATGGCTAGTTGGATTGAATCAAGTGAACAAACAACAAATATAGTAGCTTCTATAATTTCTAGAGATGGAAGTATTAATATACCATATACTATATCAGAGATTCAGCCTGGAAGAGTTTCGGGTTATCCACAAATGGAAAAAGTTAATAATCAGATAATGTTTGCTTGGACTGAACTTGAGAATGAAAGTCTAATTAAAAGTAAGTGGCTTCCAATTTCAGCATTTAGGTAGTACTAATCATCTTCTATTTATAAATAACATGAATAGAGACTATTTAATAGAGTTGATTCAAAATATTATTTATACTGATGGTGGTAGGCTTATTATTCTAGTTCTACTATTGTTAGTATATAGACTATTGAAAAAAAGATAAAATTATAAATTAAAACTTCAGATTATTTATCTGGCATCAATACTCTCATTGTCGGATAAGGTATTGTAATTTGATTCTCTTTAAATTGTTTATAAATCTCAGTATTAATTGCATCTACAGTTCTGCCTCTTTTTTCAGGTTTATAGATCCAGAACAGTAGCTGTAATTTTATTCCAGATTCTGCAAACTCTCTAAATCGAACTCTGGGTTCAGGCTCGTTTTGGACATTGTCATTATTTAGAGCTATTGATTTTAAAAGGTTTTTGACTTCATCAATGTCTGATCCATAGGCAACCATAAGTGTGATGCGAATTCTTTCAATATCTTCAGGACCACCACTTTCATTGACAATTTTTGAAGACGCAATCACAGAGTTTGGTATGGTAATTTCAATATCATCACGAGTTAAAAAGCGTGTAGATCTTAAACCCATAGACTTGACATATCCTCGTTCTCCAGTTTCTAATAAAATATAGTCACCTTCTTTAAAAGGCGAATCTGCCATTAGGAAAATACCTGCAAAAAAATTGGCGACAGTATCTTTAGCTGCTAAACCTAAAACTACACCTAAAACACCTGCTGATGCGAGAATCCCATTAATATTGATATCCCAACTAAGAAAAATGAAATATGTCCCAAATAAGCCAATTGCTATTTTCCCTAAATTATTAAATAGTGGAAGTGTTTTTTGTTGGAGTAGTTTGTTATCAGTTTGTTTTGATGTCCAATCAATGGCCAGTATTAAAATCCTTGATATTAAAAACAGCCATATTATAATAGTTATCGTTTTAAATAGGCCTACTAATGCAAAATCAAGATATTCGGGAATATTGGCAGTTTTGACCGCCATAGAAAAGCCAATAAATAGAATAGAATAAAATATAGGTTTATGAAATAGGACAACGATTTTATCGTCTAACTCTGTACGAGTTTTAGCCGTTAATCTTTTGATAATTACTGTAAAAACAAGATCAGTGATCTTGGCAATAATAATCGAACCCAATATTATTATTAAACTGCGTACTAAAGGGTTGGCAATTAAGTCAGGGTAGTTATCTTTTATCCAATCCATTTGAAAAAGAAATTAAGATAAAGTTTAATAAAGTATCTATGACTGAGGATTCATTAACTTTCAATAGGCTATTATTATTTTTAATGGCATAAGGTTTTAGTTTTATAGGAGGGATAGAATGAAATTATTTTATCGTAAACATATTGTAGTCTTAATGACTATATCATTCGTAGTAGCTGGGAATTCTGATGCATCTACTATGAAGAAAATGGCTGTCAAAAAAGTTGAAGAACAAGCCAAGCTTATCCAAGAAATGGTAGATATGATTTACAGCTTTGGTGAACTAGGATTCCAAGAAGTTGAAACATCTAATTATTTAATTGGAATTTTAGAGGATAATGGTTTCAAAGTTACAAAAGGTATATCAGGTATCCCCACAGCATGGATGGCAGAATGGGGCAAAGGGAAACCTGTTATTGCTTTAGGCTCTGATATAGATGGTATCCCTAAGTCTTCTCAGATGCCAGGGGTTGCGTACCATAAACCTATGATTGAAGGGGCTCCAGGCCATGGTGAAGGTCATAACTCAGGACAAGCTGTGATTGTAGTGGCTGCAATAGCTATGAAAGATATAATGATAAAAGAAAAATTAAAGGGTACGATAAAGCTATGGCCGGGAGTTGCCGAAGAGCTTGTAGCGACAAAAGCTTATTTTGCAAGAGATGGATATTTTGATAATGTGGATGCATGTATTTTTACACATGTTAGTAGCAATTTAGCTGTTACACATGGCCAAGCAGGTGGAAATGGATTGCTATCAGTAGAATATACATTTGAAGGTAAAACTGCTCATTCTGCTGGTTCTCCTTGGAGGGGGAAAAGTGCTCTGGATGCTGTTGAATTAATGAATATTGGTTGGAATTTTCGCAGGGAGCATCTTCGACCACCATACAGAGTTCATTATATAGTAACAGATGGTGGTGATCAACCAAATGTTGTTCCTAAGAATGCCTCTGTATGGTATTATTTAAGAGAATTAGATTACGAACATATTATGCAGCTTTTTGACTATTCAAATCAAATTGCTGAAGGAGCTGCGATGATGACCGATACTAAGCTCATATCAACGAGGATTCTAGGCTCAGCATGGCCGAGACATTTTAATGAACCTATTGCTAGAGCGATGTATTCGAATATTAAAGAAGTAGGGCTTCCTAAATGGGATAAAAATGACCAAGCACTTGCTAAAGCTGTTCAAAAAGAAGCTGGTAACAAAGAAATTAAAGGTTTACCAACAAAGCTGGACACTTTAAGAGGGCCTGTTTCAAAATCAAATAATTGGGGAGGTGGATCAGATGATATTGGTGATATCAGTTGGACTGTTCCAACTGTGACACTACGATATCCTTCAAACATACCTGGGCTTCCGGGCCATAATTGGTTGAATGGTATTGCAATGGCAACACCCATTGCTCATAAAGGTGCTGTCGCTGGTGCTAAAGCTCTAGCTATGACTTTAGTCGATCTTTATACAGATAAATCTTTAGTCAAGGATGCTAAAAAATATTTTAAGGATCAAACTAAAGAAACAAAATACCAGCCAATGATTAGTAAAACTGATAAACCTGCGATTGAATTAAATGAAAAAATTATGTCAACATACAGGCCTGAAATGAAGAAATATTATTATAACCCCAAAAAATATGATAATTATTTAGATCAATTAGGTATAAAGTATCCAACTATAAAGAAATAAACGCTTTATCCGATTATTATGATCCTATTTATGGAGAGTATGTAGTAAAATTTGAAGGTTCTAAAGTAATAGATGAAAATTGGTAATGTGAGATTATTAATTAATCAAAATTATAACATTTAACAGTATCAATGTTTGAATATTCAATAATTCACATTCTGCAAGTACTAATAGCTTTGTTTCTAGGTGTTGCCATGACACAATCTGGTTTTGATAAGATTATTGATTGGAAAGGAAATAAATCATTCTTAATTGATCATTTTTCTAAAACATTTTTATCACAATTCATTACACCTCTCTTACTAGTAGTTCTAATATTAGAACTTGCAGGTGGAATTATTTGTTTTATTGGTGTAGGAGAAGTTTTTATTTATAATAATAACCAATTAATTAAGGTAGGATTAATTATTATAGCAATTGATCTAATATCACTCTTTTTTGGGCAACGACTCGCAAAGGATTATGATGGTGCTGCAGTCTTAGTAAATTATTTTATATTAACGATTATTGGTTTATTGACTTTTACGATATAAAATATTTTTCTTTTAATAAGGTTGGATCAATAAGGCTACGTGTGTTCGAACTGACTCTATTAGGTTTCCAACTCTTAAGTTTTCATTAGGACTATGTTGGTTATTATCAGGATTAACTGTTGGTACCGTAACTGCCGGAACGTTAAGGGTATTGACAAAAGGGGATATGGGAACAGATCCTCCAGAAGTCCTCTTGATAATAGGCTCTTCACCAAAACCATTTATTAGTGCGGCTCTTAGCCAATCGGCTATTTCTGAATTAACAGGTGTTCTAAATGCTAAGTAACCAATTCTATGATTAAATGTAATAATTTTATTATGCTTAGCTCTTTCACTATCAGTTGGATTGCGGTCAATAATATAATATCCTTCAGATTTAATGTGATTTTTTATCAATTTTACCATTCGTTTTGGATCAGTCTCTTTTACTAATCGTACATCGATTTCAGCTAGTGCAAAAGATGGAATAATTGTCCTGACTTCTTTTTCTACCCAACCTGATTTCATACCACGTACATTTAAAGAAGGATACTGGATTGATTCTTGATATGTATTAGCAACTTGGTCTGGCTTTGAAAAGCCAATTGATCTTCTAATTTTATCTTCATCATCTGGAACGGCTGACATAATTGAGCGCGCTTCTTCTGATATAGTAACACCATCATAATAACCAGGAATGGTTACTTTTCCATTGTCGTCTTTCATTGAAGCAATCAATTGGCTAAGTCGAACTGCTGGGTTTGGTACATAGTTACCATAGTGGCCACTATGTTGAGGAAATTTTGGTCCTTGAACCTTTAATTGGATTGTAACAATACCTCGTGCACCAAATGTTAAAGTAGGTTTATTTGAAGGATGGCGCGGGCCATCTAAAATCACTAATCGATCTGCTTTCAATTTATTTTTATATCGTTTTACAGCAGGTGGAAGATTTGGGGAACCCATTTCTTCTTCCATATCCATAATTACTTTAATATTATAATTGGGTAAAATTCCTTTATCAGCTATGATATCCAATGCAATTAAAAAAGTATTAATGGGTCCTTTGGCATCAGAAGCTGAGCGTGCAAAAATTCGCCAATCATCGTCGTAATTATCATATAATGATTCCCATGGAATAGCTTCCCAGTCATCTTTTTTTATTTGTTTTTTTAATGTGGGTACAAACGGTCCTTTCTGAAGCCACTTCGAAGGATCTACAGGTTGGCCATCTATTTGTATATAAAATAAAACCGTTTTTTTTGCACCAGGGTGTTCTCTTTCAGCTAAAATTAAAGGAAGTCGTTTTGTTTTTAAACGCTCAGTTGTAAAGCCTCTTTTTTTAAATGCTTTCTCGCACCAAAGCATATTTGGTTCGAGTTCATCTGGTTTGTTAGCATCATTAGGCAATGATAGAAACTCTCGATATTCTTTGAATACGTCCTGAGCTTTTTCACGCGATAAAGTATTGATTTCGTTCATGTTTAGGGTTTGAGAAAAAGTAAATTGTAAACTTAGGATTGTTATAAAAATGATTTTATTAATCATAGTGCACTCTCTTAATTATATGGTTAGAATTTAATTATCAAATAAATCAATATTTTTATTTTTTCTGCATTGTAATAGAATTATTTTTAATTCTCAATATTAATCAGTGAGGTTCAAGTGAAGAAAATTATCTTATTATTTTTATCCGTATTTATTATTGGTTGTTCTTCGTCTAATGATGATGGAGCCAAAGTACCCTTAGGTAAAATTGCTAAACAATTTGAAAAAAATGCGAGTTTACTTATTGAAACTGCTATGTCAGATACAGATGGTTTTGAAAGATTAGCTGAGATGTGTGATACGTTTGGTCCAAGATTTAGTGGTACTGTCAATCTAGAGAATGCAATTGATTGGATTCTTGATGAAATGAAAAAGGACGGTTTGGATAATGTTCATGGGGAAAATGTTATGGTACCGAAGTGGACCCGAGGTAATGAGTATGCGCAAATGATATCACCGTGGAAAAAAGAGCTTCATATGTTGAGTTTAGGAGGAACAATAGCTACTGGTCCAAAAGGCGTAATTGGTGAGGTTATCGTAGTTAATAATTTTGATGAATTAAAAGACCGTGCTAATGAAGCAAAAGGGAAGATTGTATTATTTAATGTCCCTTTTGATGGATATGGTAAAACAGTTCAATACCGATCAAATGGAGCGGTAGCTGCGTCAAAAGCTGGTGCTATTGCTAGTCTCATTAGGTCTGTTGGTCCATATTCAATGAACACACCTCATACTGGGAATAGTCGCTATGAAGATGGTGTTAAAAAAATACCACATGCAGCAATTACTGTAGAAGATGCAGCCATGATAGGTCGTATGGTTTCTAGAGGACAAACAGTTAAAGTAAAACTTTATACTGAAGGTAAAATGGAGCCTGATTCACCGTCAAGAAATGTAGTGGCTGAAATTAAAGGATCGCAATATCCAGACGAAGTTATCGTACTGGGTGGTCATATTGATTCTTGGGACGTGGGTCAAGGCGCAATGGATGATGGTGGAGGCTGTGTAGCTGCTTGGCAGGCTGTAAAATTAATTAAAGATTTAGGTCTTCGCCCCAAACGTACTATTCGTGTAGTTATGTGGACTAATGAAGAAAATGGACTTCGTGGTGGAAACGCCTATCGAGATGCTCATATGGATGAGCTTGAAGATCATGTGCTTGCAATGGAATCAGACGCTGGGGTGTTTAAGCCCAAAGGATTTGGATTTACGGGATCTGATGAATCTTTATCTATTTTACAAGATATTGGAACTTTACTTTCATCGATTGAATCTGGAAAAATAACAAAAGGTGGAGGAGGCGCAGATATTGGTCCTATTATGAGAGAAGGTGTTCCTGGTATGGGTCTTAATGTAGATGGTTCAAAATATTTTTGGTATCATCATACAAATGCCGATACTTGGGATAAACTAGATCGGGATGAATTTAATCAGTGTGTTGCAACTATGGCGGTCATGGCATATGTAGTGGCAGATATGGATATGAAACTGCCTCGCTAAGTGATTTTAATTAACAATATTAATATTATACTGTAACTTTACTGTCCGCAGGCCACACTCTTGAAACAAAAAAAAATAATATATCTTTTTTTATTCTCTTTTGGTATTCTAATAGGTCAGAATACTAGAGCAACTATTCAATCGGGTCCAATTGATTATATAGATACATTGCCCGAACGCCCGCTATGCGCAGTCCCAACTTTAACAAATGATTTTATTACGTCGCATATTGAAAGAATGAAACGTGATTATCCAGAGGTATATAGTAAAATGCAAAATCCTCCAATATTAAGCAAAACATCAAATATTGGATCATTTGAAAAATTTTGGGTGATGGTAGATGATGAACAGGGAGGTCAAAAGTCGGAAGAAATTGTAGCTGAGTTATTGGCCAAAGGAGATTATACTGCAATATGGGCAGATACAAGCAAGATTAGTGGATCACCAAATATTTCAAAGTCTCTAGCAGATCAATATATAAAGTTATTAGAAAAAAGTACACCATTGGGATCAAGAGATACTACCAAGGGAGTCTATCAATTGGAACTAGAGTATTTTGGTTCACCACCTAATAAAGATGGCGATGGAATTGTGGATTTTCTTTTTGCTGATATTTTTTCTGGAGCAGGTGGCTATTTTTATTCCTTAGATCAAACAAACGGGGCAGGCAGCAACCGTCGTGATATTGTATATATTGATACATATGCTAGCATATCCTATACTGAAGGAACTATAAGTCATGAACTACAACATTTGATCCATTATAATTATGATACCAATGAAACAATTCATTTCAATGAAGGACTTAGCGAAATGGCGACGATTGTTTGTGGAGGTGGATATATTTCACATGGCCATTATTTGAATCAAGCTGATCAAATTAGCTGGGCATGGGCAGGCACAGCGGCTGATTATTCAATGGCATCATTATTCGTATTGTATTTTGTAGAACAATTAGGAGATAAATCAATTAAAGACTTCATCAATTTAAATGCTGGCGGAAATCCGATGCAGGGATGGTTAGCATTTAATCAACTCATGACAAACTATGGAACAGGGCTGACGTACAGGGATTGGTTAGTAGATTGGTATACAGCTAATTATCTCAATAATAAAGTCATAAGCCCTAAGTATGGATATGATTTATGGATGCCTATGACAGCTAGAACTACAGCAATGCATTTATCTGGTATAGTTGATTCCCCTAACAATACGGTTCCCATTTATGGTGTGAATTATATATCATATGAATCTTCAACAGATTCTATGGAGATTACCTTCACATCTACAGGATCTTTTGCACCTAAATATCGATCATTAGAATTTAATGATTCATCATTAGTTGTAAATAAGCTTACTGATGGAACAAAACATTTGCTTTATCACGATAGCCTAAAGGTAAATAGTGCTTCTTTCGTTGTCGTGAGCACTGAAAACACTTCTATGAGCTATAATTATGTCTCAGATGGAACGGATGCATCTGGTTGGACAGGTTTTGAAGAAATTGCCTATGATGATGGTGAAGCTGATTTATTTACTACTTCAGATGGCAGTGAGTTCGGTTGGCTTGGTTGGGGTAATGATTTTGAAGGACGGGGGTGGGGTATGAGATTTGATCCAAAAATGAGTGTAAATCAGTTAGTCGAGCTTAAAGTAGTTGTTGGATTTGATCAGGAATTTTCTGGCTCAGGGACACCTGCAAATGCTGATAAAGATTTTAATGTCCATTTTTTTGAGATTATCGATACACTTGGAAACGTAAAACCTGTTGCTGATCCAATTAAATGGTCGACATCTAGAGCAGATATTACTGGAAACTGGAGTACAATAGATCTAACACCCTATAAGGAACAGTTGTCAAACTTAGGTGAAATTGTTATTACTATTGTTGAAGATGATGCTATTGGAACTTATTTTGCGATGGATAAAAATATAAATGGTAAAAATTATACTTATGCATATAACTATGATGGCGATCAGACATTAAGCTCGCTAGCAAACTTTAGTGTTAGTGGATCTTCTTTAGCTGGGTGGAATTATATGTTCCGTGCATCTTTTTATATTTCAGATCAAACGCTTCCAAAATTAAGCGCAGGCTATATGCAGCATTCGATTTTTACAGATGTTATGAAAATTTACGTGTTAGGTAATTCCGTAATGAGTGCGGAAAATATGACAATTACTGCAAATAATGCGGGATACGAAAGTATCCTAGAAACTCTTCCTGTCGCCTCTAATGATTCATTACTGATGGTAGAACAGTACAAATTAAGCACATCTGGGACACTTGATATTACTGTTAGAGGGACTATGCGCTACGGGAGAAGCAATATTGATACAACTTTTAAATATAATGTAAACTATACTTCTTCGAATATAGGAGGTGAGATTGCCTCTCGGGATAGTAAATATACCATGTCCATTCCAGAAAAGAGCCTAGAAGAAGATATGTATTTAGTTGTAGGTATGGATTTATCTTTACCTGGTTCAGAAAAATTGCTTAGATCTGACAATTTATCAAAAATATATACAATAGGTCCCGTAGGAAAACAGTTAGTTAAAGGTGCGCACGTATCGATTGCATTAGATGGACTAGATTATAATGCTGTTTCTATAGGATACTGGGATGGAGATGATTGGCGAGAAATTAAAACTCAACTATCTGATGACGGCTTAACTATTGAAGGAATTGGAACTCATTTAGGACATTATACATTAATCTCAAAAGGTAGCGGCCTTCCTCTTGCTCTTGATGAAGAAGAGTTAATCCCTACTGCTTATTCCCTTGAACAAAATTACCCTAATCCATTTAATCCAGAGACGAGAATTTTTTATGATATTCCCGAATCTGGACATGTTACAGTTGCAGTTTATGATTTGCTTGGAAGAGAAATAATTAAGTTAGTTGACCAAATTCAATCACCGGGTCGATATAATATTTTGTGGAAAGGTGATGATGTTTTTGGAAACCCAGTTAGTAGTGGTATTTACATTTATCAAATGAATTCTGGACCTTTCAAACATACAAAAAAGATGATTATCTCTCGATGAAGTTCAAACATATATATTATTTTTTAATTGTTAGCTTATTGATGATCACTGCTTGTGATGAAAAAAAGGAAACTATTTTAGATGTTCAATTTGATCAAACAGAGGTTCAATTTGGTAAAATAGAGATTAATCAATCGGTTTCAAAAAAGGTTCGCATTAAAAATACTGAAAACTCTACTGATACTTTTGTTGGTACAATCAAAATTTTGGATTCTCCCGCCTTTACGATGGATTTTAGTGGGGTTTTAACTCTCCAGAAGAATGAATCGAAGGAAGTGTATGTGACATTTCGTCCAACAAATGGGCAAAGTTATACAGGGAAAATGAATATTCTTGATGAAGAAGAGGATTTTATATCTGAAATGTATCTTTATGGAGAAGGTGCCACGCCAGTTTCATTCACTTATGACAAATCAAAATTAGAATTTGGTTTAGTTAATTCTGGTGACACAAAATCATTAGATATTTTGATTACTAACAGTGCATCTTCTGGCTTTGACCTAGAATTATCACTCAGTATTCCTATAAGTGATTTCACCATTACAAATAACATTCAATCTTTAACTTTATTGCCCGGTATAACTGAAAAAATATCTATACAATACTCTCCTACAGTTACAACTTCAAGCAAATCACTCCGAATTAACCATAATAGTTCAGTACGCCCCAATCCATCTGAAGTTCAATTGATTGGAATTATGGATGAAACTTCAAGCATTTTATCTTCTATAAAAGATGGTTGGACACAATTTGAGAGTGGAAAATATTCCGATAGTCGCCAGTCTTTTAATAATGCGATGAACAAAGCACGTGTACATGTAGCTTATGATAGTATCTACGGCGAATCAATGCACGGCAGAGGGTGGGCAACGTTATTTAATACTGCGTCAAATAATAATGCACTAGCTGCGTATAATGATTTTGTTGCTACAGCAAAAGATTATAATAATAAAGTATCCGATGCTAGCTTGCTTGATTGTTTGGCGGGAAAAGCAATTAGCGGAGTTTTAATTGGTTCAAGTGTTGAGCGTTATCAGTCAGTAGTATCAGCTGCAACTTCCGTGCTCTCAGAGAGTCAATATTATGAATTCTCACGTAAAGGTTCTGTTAATCACAAAGATGTTCGTATGGCTTTAATTCAGGCTTATTATTATTTAGGTAATTATAAAGAAGCAGCTCAACATATGGATATTCTTGACCCATCAAATGCTCCACATCCAACTGACGCAGCGTTATTATTAGTAGCTATACAAACCATTTCTGGTTCGCTTTAGTATTATATTAATCAAATAGCGATTTTCGCTTATTACGTTTTTTTTCTGCTTGTCTTTTTTTCCTATCTTTCCACCACTTCACCGGTTTACTGTTGAGAATAGGTAGAATATATGGTTCTCCTTTTTTATAGGCCCATTCATTGAAAGAGAAAACGAACATCCTTTTTGGAAACAAGGTTTGTTCATCTCTAGGTGTAAAATAGTTGGATCTACGATCCATATACCAATCATATCCAATCCATCCTAATGTAATTATAGAGAATGATGTAATCATTGGGAAATAACCTTTACCCGATTGTTTATTAATACTAAAACTTGGTAAGTAAGGTTTGAGTATTGGGCTAAATGATTTGGTCTGCAATATTTGCAGCCCTACAATACTTCCATAAAATATATATCCAGTTTTAAATCCTCTTTCTACCGAACGCTCAACATAAGAAGGCCCCGTATTTACTTTATATATATCAAAAAATGAATGATACCGTGGTATACCCGTAGTGTCATCATAGTGAAATGTTGCGACTTCTGGCGATTGAAGGGTTTGTTCAAAGAAAATATTATCAAAATCTAAAGTATCTCCTGAAAGAAAAACAAGATAACCGTCACGTTTTTGGACTTCTGTAATTCGATCCTTCATTGATCGACTTTGATGTATAAGTATGCCATAATCATTATATATCATATAAGTATTCTCAATTGGAATAGAATCTCTTGTAAGTTCACCGGAGTATGTGTAAAAAACACTATCTCGTAAGATCGAATCAACAATTACAGTATTTGCTTTTCCATCAAGTTCTACAATAATATGCCGAACATTTATTGAATCTGGTTCTATTGGTTCAGTAGGTATACGTCTTCTATACATTCGTGTTGAATCAACATAGTCAGCTATTTCATACTTTGGGAATTCGACAATGTTATATATAGTTCCAAGATTCAAGTTTTTTTCTTTTAACCGTATACGTTTAGATATTCCAATTCGAGTCCCTAAATCAACATTAATTATATATTCTCCAGGTAAAACTTCATCAAACCTAAATTTTCCCCCGCCAAATCGTTTTAAAAATTTTCTAGATGTCCGTGTAGTTAAAATCAGTTTTTCATTAGTATCTAGAAGAGTGACTTCCGCATCACCGACGATAACGCCATTCCCATAGGCTACTTTACCTAATATTGAGTATTTATCTTTGATTTCTTCAAGTAGAGTATCGCTTTTAACAGCAATAGTAGTTGAATCTTGAGCATACAATGATAATTGTAACAGAGATACCGTGAATACTAATATAATAGTTCTAGACATTTTTCAAATTAAGTTGGTTGATTTTTCCAATATAGACATCATGACAATAGAATGAAATTATCGTAATTTTGCATGATGAATAATAGAAAAGTTTATACTTCAAAATTAATATTAATGTATTGTTTATTAGTTGGTGTCCTTTTATCCCAGCCCAAATTAAATATTCAAATAGGTGGTGGTTATTATAATCCTAAATTGATTGGTTTGGACCCAGACTCAAACAATGTAATCCCTTCAGGAAGTTTATTATCGAATAACTTATTATTGAATTGGGGTGTACGATATCAAATATATCATAATATGCGATTAGGGTATACACAATCTCATTCATTACATTTTGGAAAAATTGGTAGTTCAAATTATAGTCGTAATATTGCTTTTCGATCAATAAGCTTTGAAACTTTCTATTATGTGCGTGAAAAAATGGAATTAAATTTTACTCTAGCACCAATGATAAATAAGGGTAAAATTTCTATTATAGATGAAAAAGCTTCTGCAGATATGGATACACTTTTAAGTAGCTATAACAACTCTAGTGTTAACCTCTCTACAGGTGGAACGATGAAAAAAACATGGCTGGGTTTTGCAAGTCATATTGGGCTTAGATATTATTTCTCTAGTTTACTTTCTGTTGAAGGAAAAATTGGTTATTATAATTCAAGTTACAGCGAAAATAATTGGAAATTAGAAGGAGAGAAGGTGACAGGGCCGAAAATGAAAATTAAAGAATTGCCAATAATTCAATTTAATTTAATAATAGGCTTATAAATACGATGATTCGTTTATCTAAATTTTATATATCTATATATCTAGTTTGTTTTGCTGGATCTATATATTGTCAACAAAATATGATCTCAATTGATGAGTTAAAGAAAGATGTTGAATGGATTGGTACTTGTCAAACAGAGGTGATAGAGAAAGCTGAATTAAAAGGTTTAAATACCCTGAATTTGCAAGAAAAGATTAAATATTATATTGATACATTTCGTTGTGAATATAAAAATGAATCAAAAAGAGTTCACCGACATATAGATCAAAAACAATTAAAAGAAGATGCTATCAAATCTGGTATATTCTATGGAAAATCGGGTAGTATAACGTATGGTACAATCGCTTTGCTATTGTATATCACATTGACATAATATTGAATAAACTTAGCAACATTCGCCCTATAATTACTTTTATTCTTTTATGTTTTCTTTCCAATTTCTATTATGGTCAATCTTTAACTGCTGAAGATTATAATGCCACCTTGCGTATGAAATTAGCTATAGATAAAAACCCTGCGTTGTACTTAGATGAGCCTATATCTGCTGACCTAGAAAAAATACATAAATCATGCAAAGTGTATATTTACCTTTATGAGAAAAAATCAGATATTGATCTTATTCAACTAGGTGGATATGAAGTTAAAATGAACGTTGAAAAAATGAAGAAGAAAATATATAATCCTAATTTACCAATTAAGACCAAGAAAAATATTCGATATCATTATTTTTCAGTTGGTAAAGATTGAATGAACTCATCACCTAGTTCATCAAGTATTATTTTTGATATTGCCTCTGCAATTTCATCATGTTTCATTCCATTAGATTCTAATTCTGCCCAAGACTCTTCCATAGTTTTAAGATCTTTTTCATTTGAGAATATTTCATCTAATACCGCTGAAGGGACATTGAAATCTCTTAAGCGTTGAAACATGTCTATTTTTTTGATTTCCATACTAAAAATTAAAACAGACTCACTGTAGACAAAAGGAGTACTTCCATGGATAAACATATCAAGACGATTTATGGATTATTAATTATTGGATTTTTAACAATTTCAATACAATTATGGTATCAAACCAAAGTTATTGATGATTTGAATACTAAAATGGAGGCTGTAAGGGAATTATTATTCAGATTTGCTTAATTGATTTATAAATAAAAAAACCTAATTTTGGCCCTCAATATTTCAATAATTATAGATGGCGTCGTACCCAAGTGGTCTAAGGGATCGGTTTGCAAAACCGCCATTCGCCGGTTCGAATCCGGCCGACGCCTCAGAAATTGTGCCCGGGTGATGGAATTGGTAGACATGACGGACTTAAAATCCGTTGGCTGAATAAGCCGTGGCGGTTCGAGTCCGCCCTCGGGCACTTAATTTGTTTATAAAATAAAAAAAGGAGAAAAAATGTATAATAATACACTAGTCAAAAAGGTTATTATGTTATTTGTATTGGTATTTTCATTCTTTATTAGTTCATGTGAGCAAGCTGAAGAGGGAAACTATATTCAATGGGGAAGTGAAAATGAAATGGCTAATGATTTAATTTCCAAAGGGAGGTACCATTACTACAATGTAGAATGGGATATGGCTTTATCTTATTTCAAGGCTGCTGTTGACCATGATTCGACAAGTTTTGCATCGTATGTAATGTTAGCTTGGATGACCCCTGCAGGTGAACTCAGAGATGAGCACATAACAAAAGCCAAGAAGTATGCCCAGGGAAAGAACGAAACATCAAATTTATTTGTTTCAATACTTGATTTAGAAAGCGGTGAAGGTCTAAGGGAAAGAAGGCATAAAGTTTGGTCAAAAATGCATGCGTTAGAACCTAGAGGTAACTTCATTCACTATTATTATGCATGGACAAAGCCAACTGTTGATGAAAGAATAGTTGAATATGAATTATTATTAGAAAAATTAAAATCAGCTGATAGATCATATGCTCATGTTGTAAATACGTTAGCTTATGCGCATTATGGAAAAGGTGAGAAAGCAAAAGCTAAAGAGTACTTTGATGAATATTTGAGATTGTATCCTGGGAACAATTCGAACGACTCAATGGGAGAATACTATTTTAATGAGAAAGATTATGAGACATCATTAATATATTATAGAAAGTCATTGGAGCATTTTCGCTACAGCGAGAGCGGAAGAGATAAAGTCGAAGAAATTAATGCTTTATTGAAAAAGTAAATTTGTATTTATCTAATAGTTTTTGAATAAACAAAGCCCCATGAATTCATGGGGCTTTGTTTATTAATATTTTATTTACTTTAATTTAGAGCTGTTTGCGAAGTACCAGACCCACCTGATAATGGTGACCAATGTGAGGCACTTATTTTCCATGTACCACCTTCTTTTACTAATGCTTGCGTTACACGCGTTAAGTAATGTGATACTGCTGGAGAACCATCCGGTTTCATTGAACCTTCGGAATAATACATAACTACTGCAGCTTTTTTCGGAACAAGAATAATTACTTCAATATGTTTAAAGTCAATTTTCATATAATCATATTTTTCTGGTCTTCCTGAAGGTTCAATAGTTTGCATTAATCCGCCACTCGACCAAAACTCAAGGGCACCTTTAGATGAATACTCATCTGCAGTTTGATTATTTTTTTTTGCATATGCATTATTTGATAATAGCTGCTTTATTATATCTTCTTTATCTCCAGCAATTAATTGTGTCGGATTAATAATAATTAATCCAAGAAAAACTAATAGTAGTTTTTTCATTTAATACTCCTTTATTGTTTTATTTGATTGTCAATTTAAAACAATCAAATTGTTTTAAAGAAATTTAATCAGTGGATATTTTGTTTTATATTTATCATAATATGAAGGTTCTATTGACACTATTTATGGGCTTTGTAATAATTCAAGCTCAAAAAATTGATATATACTCACGGCCGTTTCAAGCGGATCCAGATTTTAATATCGATGTGCTCCACTATGATATCAACCTAAAAATTTATGATCACAAAAAATCTTTTACTGCTACCACATCTGTTGAATTTCAAGTGCTTAAGCCATATTTGGATGAAATTGAATTAAAAGCTGAAACATTTAGGGTAACAAGTGTTTTTGATGGGAATGAACAATTAGATTTTACTCAGAAGAACGGTTCAATATGGATAAAGCCTATTGAGCAGCCTAGAATTGGCGATGAATTAAAGTATACAATTAATTATCAATCTGATGGAAACACTGCTGATCCATCAAAATATGGAATGGGTGGAGTTAAAGTATTAGGTTTAGGATTCTTTGATGAAACTGATGATAATCCTGCTTTAGTACAAACTCATTCATTTCCTGAAGGTGCTAGGCATTGGTTCCCTAGTAATGATCACCCCGCAGATAAAGCAACAAGTAAGATTACTACAACAGTTCGTTCAGATTGGAAAGTGTTATCAAACGGTATCTTGACCTATAGTAAGACAAATTGGAAAAAACTACCGAATGGAATGAATATTAAATCCGCTGGCAGTGGAGATTCAACAACATATACCTGGGAATTAAACCAACCAAATTCTACATATCTTTATGTGATGGTTGCTGGCCCATATAAAATTATAAAAGATAATCACGGAGATATTCCATTGAATTATTGGGTTTATCCCAAAGATTTTGAGAATGCNAATCGNTCATTNGAACGAACTCCTGAAATAATGGCATTNTTTGANAATGAATATGGNGTACCCTATCCTTGGCCAAAAATGGATCAAATCACAATTCCAGGTATTGGTGGTGGAGCTGAAAGNACTACTGCTACAATTTTAGGACATAGTACGATACATGATGCAAAGGCAGAAAAAGATTTTCCAAGTCATTGGTTAGTTGCCCATGAAGCTGCACATCAATGGTGGGGNGATTATATCACAATGGCAAATTGGCANCATGCATGGTTGAATGAATCTTTCGGCACTTATGGTGAATATTTATACAGTTCTTATCTATANGGNGAAGATGAAAGNCAAATCAATTTGTGGAAGAAAAAACAAAGTTATTTCAGAGAATATCAAAATAAATATTCTAGGCCAATGGTTCACCCGTATTGGAAATATCCTAATCAAAACTTTGATAGCCACATTTACCCACGTGGAGCTGCAGTACTNCATATGTTNAGAC
Organism: Fidelibacterota bacterium; assembly: GCA_002701875.1. Lineage (GTDB taxonomy): Bacteria > Fidelibacterota > Marinisomatia > Marinisomatales > TCS55. The sequence goes on along the minus strand of NZWI01000037.1, from coordinate 23,486 downwards.
AAATCANAGGAGATNAAGATTTCAAAAAATTNCAGAAAGAATTTTTAACGAATTTTAGATATGGAAATCCATCAACTAGTGATTTAATTCGAGCTGTAAATGATGTGTCTTCAGCAGATATGAACTGGTTTTTTGACCAATGGGTTTTAAGCGCTGGCCATCCACAGGTTCAGGTTAGCTCTAGATGGAANGATGGTGAATTGACTATATNTATAAATCAAACACAGCAAGGTAGAAATACACCGTTTATCTATGAGATGCCAACGGAAGTTGCTTTTTATTATAAAAACCGGATTGAGAAAAAGTCAATATTTATTGATCAAAGAAAAAATCTGTACAAATTTAAATTAAAGTATAAACCTATATTTGTCCGATTAGATCCAAATAATGATCTATTAATTGAAGTGGATCAAGCATTATCTCGAGATGCGCTTTTAATTCAATTAAAACGTGATAATGTAATTGGTAGAATGGAAGCTGCTAATAATTTATCTGATCATCTACAAGATTCACAAGTTCTGAAACAATTAAAACGTACTGCATACTATGATAAATCATGGTTCGTTCGACAAGCATGCTTAAAAGTTATTTCAAGTGAGGTAACGTTCAAAGAATGGACAGTCGCCTATGATAGAGAAAAAAATAGTCAGCCAAGAAAAGCAATTATAACAGAAATGGCTACTAATTATCCAAGAGAGGCAGCAGCTTTTATAAGAAATAAAATATCCAATGATAACAGTTACATCGTCCAGGCAGAAATGGTAAAGCAGTTAGGTATTGCAGGCAATAAATCTGATGTTAAATTAATTAAAAAGTATGCTCAAGAATGGTCACCAAGGCATATTATCGATAGGGCTGCTAAGCGCGCTATATCATCGCTTCAAGGGGAATAAAATTTCCTTAAAGCTTAATAAAATATTATTATTATATATATCTAGTATCACATTTGTATTTGCTCAGTCAAGAGTAGATGGACGCGTAACTGATAAAGAAAGTGGAGAACCCTTGGTTGGGGTAAATATATTTTTTTCTAAAACTACCTGGGGCACAACAACTGATAATAATGGTTTTTACTCCATAAAAAATATTCCTTATGGCAAATATGAAATGATTATTTCAATGATAGGATATGAGCTAATAAAACAAGATGCAATTGTATTTGATGATGAACGAATATCCATGAATTTTCGATTGATCCCTGAGCCTATTCAGATGAATGAAGTCATTGTAACTGCTAAGTCAAACAAAAGATGGAAGAAAAATTTGGCAATTTTTGATCGAGTGTTTTTAGGTGAGAGTAAAAATGGTAGAGCCTGTAAAATATTAAATGAATATGTACTATCATTTCAAATTAAGGGTGGCGCTTTGCAAGCAACTGCTAGTCAGCCACTAGAAATAGAAAACAGTAGCTTAGGATATAGAATAAAATATTATCTAGATGANTTNACTGTTGATAATTCTTANATACGATATNCTGGNGATTCNTTTTTTGTTAAAATGGAGNCAAAATCTNAACGTCAAANAANGAAATGGGAAAAAAATCGCAAAGTTGCTTATAAAGGATCTCTAAGGCATCTCCTTACAACATTAGGAGACCGTTTTAATGCACGATTTAATATTCAAGATGATGAAGTAACTCAAAAATGGAATTGGTCAATGCTAGCTGGTCGTAGAAAAGATCCGTTAATTAAAGAGGGGTTTGATATTTTTATTAATCCATCATTTGATAGAAATTATGATAGAACTAGGTTTCGCCCGATAAAGATGGATACNCTTGTTTTTCAAGGGAGCCATCCTGAAAATCTTCTATTATCTTTTACAGGAAAAATGTTATTTAGATATCGATATGAATCAGAAGAATTAAACTATACAATGAATAATAGGTTTAGGACACAACCTCATGAGCAAACATCATTTATTCTTTTAAAGAAAGGGGTTGTGTCATTTGATAGAAAAGGAAGATACTTCGACCCATTTATGATTGAACAGCAAGGCTATAGTGCATGGGAGAGGGTAGGTGACCAGCTTCCTTTTGATTATGAACCCGAATGATATTTTAATTAGACTTCCCTTTTTATTTTCACAAACCTAAATTGGGATATCGTTTCAACATTAATTAGAAAGTGCCTATGAAACTAAAACAATCGATTTATTTTCTTGCCGTCTCAACTGCATTAATGAGTTGTAGTGCAAATAAAATTGTTTTTCCTACGCAAATAGAATATTCAACATACTCACAAAGAGTNGTAGATACTTTCATNCCATATATANAATCAATGGGNTACACTGTTTTAAATCCTATGGATACTAGAATGACTATGCAGGGGCCAAGTGGTTTCATGACAGCAGAGTATATTGAAACCGATTGGTTTAATACAGGAGTTAAAGACCAAGACACTGGCAATGAATTCATTGTAAAACAGAAAGTTTGGATTCTAGTAGATTCTCCAGTGATAACCNTTGAAACAGTATATGGATATCTAGATGGTGAAGAAATGATTGTTTTCGAAAGTGCACCGCCCGCACTTTATAGTGNNNTTAAAGCNCTCCCNGAAGGNTTAAATAATCTCGTTTCATCAAAAGCTTTATAAGTAATGAGATCTAAAAAAGAGAAGGACTCTGTTGATAAATTTTCTGAATTACTTAATGATAGCTCATTCCACTTCAAAAAAGGTATAAATACTTTTTTTGATGGTGTTGCAAAAAATATTGAATCGTTATTGGGTCCATCTAAAGATGGACAAAAAAAATCTGATGATAAGTAGCAAAATGGGGTCAATGTGACATAGGTCACAAGTGAAAATTATGCTATTGAACTATGCTTGCTTATTAACTAATTTATCTTTAACTAAAGGGTCAAACTGAACCTAATAAGGAGAATAATATGAATCGTATCTTAAAAACTTTTGCTCTTTTTCTTTTAGTTTCAACAGTTTCTTTTGTATATGCACAAGATGAACTTGATGATACAAGAAAAGGCGACAAATCCGTTAAGGATATGTCAGACGGTGCTAAGGCAGGTAGTGGAGTAAAATTAGACGGAGTGGCTAAAGATCCAGGATCTAAGCCATCACAAGCTAAAATGGCTGGCCATGAAGAAGGTAAAAAAGCTGTTTTAGATGATGGTAAAGCTGCTAAAAAAGGAAGCTTCTGGCAGAGCTTGTTTGGAAAAAACAAGAAAGCCAAAAAAGAAGAAGATCCTAACTAAGATTATCTGAAGATAATTTTTACCAAAAAATAGGGCGATTATTCGCCCTATTTTTTTTACCCCTAATTCATTGTAAAATCTATATTGAAATAAAGGACTTACATGCCATGATTTTTAGAATACTTTTCACTTTAATATTCATTTCATCGACTATTCTTGCTCAATTTGAGCATGATTTATCAGGAGGTTATTCTGGTAGAGGTGGTAATACAGATTTTCAGTATTGGAATATTTCCTACGCACTTACTTCCTATGGAGATATTAACTTAGGTGCTACTGTATTAAAAGACTCTGAATTTTTGTTCGCTTTTGAAAAAAATAATGCAACCTGGGCAGGTATTGAAAATTACTATAATGATCAACAGATGACATTGAAATTTGATTTATGGGCTAATGGTACTATATCTCCATTTCTTATCGCTGAATCTTCCTTTGATGATGCTCTTGGTATTAAAAGTCGCTCTAATTATGGATTAGGTGCAAAATGGCGCGTTCTTGGAGATTTGCTTTCTGTTAGTGCAGCTTTTTTATCTGAAGAAGAAGAAATCGTGGGAAAGAATAGTATTCACCTTTATGCGGATTATGGTGATTCCCTTGGAGTAACTGCTTACAAAGATAATGATAATTTAAAACCAGTTAAATATAGTAGGATCTCTGTTAGGCCTAAGTTAAAACTTCCTATAGGTGAAAATTTTTATTATCAGTCCGAATATTATTATAAACCTGCTGGTGATGATGTTCTAACGGACTGGAGAAATACATTTACAATTAAAACTGCTGAAGAATGGTTAAATATTGTTATAAAGTACAATATTAAAAATGACGCACAACCTGCACCTAAGGTTTTTATGCAGTACGATCCAAAATATTATACTGAAGGTCAAAAAATTACTTTTGCTAACCCAGGAAAAGGCAAAGCAAGTTTGCCAAGTATTGATAGAGATTTAGCTGAGTCTGAGAAAGACGGCTATGGTCAATATTATATTAATAACTATAAAGCTGCAGATAGCAGGATTTCCATAGGTATCAGTGTCACTTTTTAATTATTATTAAATAGATAGTTGCCTTAAGCGCTCAAATAAAATCGCACTGACAGCAGCAGATACATTTAGAGAATTGATTTGACCTTGCATGGGTATGTTTGCTTGAAAGTCACTATTTTCTAAATTCAACTTTTTTATTCCACGACCTTCACTGCCAACTATAATTAGCATTTTTCCCTTATAGTCTATTTCATGCCAATTTTTTGATTGGATGCCATTTTCAAATGCAGTTATCCAAAAATCTTCTTTTTTAAGTTGTGTTGCAGTTTGATTCAAATTAGATACTATATGAATAGGCACTTGAGTGAATGCACCTTGACTAACCTGTAAGACGGTATCTGTGATACCACAACTAGAATGTTTTGAAATTATGATACCATCTATTCCCGCACATTCTGAGGTACGAATAATTTGCCCTAAGTTTTGAGGGTCTTCAATACCATCTAACACAAGTAAGCCAATATTGCCAGTTTGTTTTTTGTAAGAAGGAAGATCGCAATCAACTATACCAGAAAATCTTACAACAATACCTTGTGTCCGCCATTGGGGAAATTTTGATTTAAACTGAGATGAGGAGAGAACTTTAATATGGCCACCATGATAACCAAGAGCATGGGTAACCTTCCCATCTTTTTCCGCTGGGCTACCAGATTGGATAATTATTTCTATTATTTTGTATTTTTTTGATTCTAGTACAGCAGCGCATCCATTTATACCAAAAATAGTATGATGACCTTTTCTCATTAAGTTGAATATAATAATAGAATTCATCCATTGATTGAAACAATTGTATGAAAAACTTTAATTTCATATATATAATTAAGGATTATTAATGGAAACTAAAGAGTTCGATCAATTGTCAACCGAACATTTCGGTGTGAAAAAGGGTACAAAGTTTAAAACAGTAAAATTTCATCATGAAGTTCAAGGAGACTTAGAAAAGGGCGTAGAATTAATTTTAGATAGTATTGCTCATTTTCCTACACGTTATTTATTTAAAGATGAAAATGATAAACTATGGACTCTTCCAATTCATTCAGTTGAAATAATTAGTGAATAATTCTGATCTCTTATCCTAAGCTTATACCAGCATCTGATCGAGCAATTTTAGTTAAATTTGGAGATTCAATTACTAAAGACCTGCACAAGCAGGTTTTTTCTTTTACAAAATATCTTTTGAATCATCCAAAAGATGAAATTATGAATATTCACCCAGCATATAATTCAATAATGGTTTCGCTATCAAATTCAGCTCAATTAGATCAAATCAATACATATTTAAAAGATGCACTCACTCATTATGATATTGAAATTGAAAGTAAAACAAGAACTGTAGAAATTCCTTTAGTCTATGGTGGTGAATATGGACCCGATTTAAAGCGTATTTCCAATTATTCGGGCAAAAGTGAATCTGAAGTGATAAAGCTCCATTCTGAGGCAATATACACTGTTAATTTTATTGGGTTTTCTATTGGGTTTCCCTACTGTAGTGGTATGGATGAGTCAATTTCAACTCCTAGACTTGAGACTCCTAGAAAATTAGTTGATGCGGGTTCAGTTGGTATAGCTGGAAATCAAACAGGGATTTACCCATTATCCTCACCGGGGGGTTGGAACTTAATTGGTAAAACACCCAAAACGATATTTAATACGAAGAATCCTGAAAATAGCTATTTAAAAATGGGAGACCAAATTCGTTTTGTTTCGATTGCAGAAGAAGAATTCCAAAAGGTCTCTTCTTGAGTATAAAAATACTTAATCCTGGTCTTCAGACTACCATACAAGATCTTGGTAGAAATGGATATAGTCATTATGGGATTTCTTCATCGGGCGCAGCAGATGATTTATCTTTTAGATTAGGCAATCTAATAGTCGGGAATAAAGAAAATTTAGCGGGTATAGAAATGACATTGGTAGGAGGTGACTTTAGATTTGATATTGATACTAACATATCATTAACGGGTAGCAAGTTTGATGCAAAAATTGATGGTGAATCGTTACATTTTTATAAGAATACATCTATTCAATCAGGTCAAGTTCTATCCATTGGCCAATCGATGCAAGGATCACGATGCTATCTGGCTATAAGAGGAGGAATTGATATCAATAATGTGTTGTCTGCTAAAACCACTCATCTAACTTCTAAAATGGGAGGTTTGAATGGCAGATCTTTAAAAAAAAATGATGTATTAAAAATAGGTGATGACCAGAAATCATTAAAACCAATCATAGTTAATAAATTACTTGATATAGATATGTCTAAATTATTAATAATAAAAGGGTTACAGAGCGATTACATATCAAAATCTACTTGGCAAACTTTTCTTAGTCAAAAATATATTGTTTCTAATTTATCAAACAGAATGGGCATTCGATTGGAAGGTAGATCTCTAAAATTAGATAATGAAAATGAAATAATAACTGAGGGTGTTCCCCTAGGAGCAATTCAACTACCAAGTAATGGATTTCCAATTATTTCTTTTGTAGAACATCAAACGACTGGAGGGTACCCCAAAATTGCTAGTGTAATAACATCTGAGCTGCATAAAGTAGGCCAATTGAAGCCAGGTGATAAATTTCAATTTGAATTGGTATCATTAGAAAAAGCAGAAACACTTCGATATGAGCGAGAAATCTATGTAAAGAGAATAGCAGATCATGGATAGTTCTTTAGCGATTCTTATAACCCTTATCTTTTATAAAGTAATTTTGATTATCATTGGTGTTTGGGCAAATCGTAGGACAAATAATACATCTGATTACTTCCTTGGCGGAGGGAAACTAGGGCCATGGGTTGCTGCGTTAAGCGCATCTGCAAGTTCATCTTCTGCCTGGACACTCTTAGGTGTTAGTGGTGCAGCATACTTATGGGGTTTGCCTGCAATTTGGTTATTTCCTGCAACCTTGTCAGGATTTGTTATTAATTGGTTTTATATAGCTCCTCGATTAAGCTCATATGGGCGTAATATAAATGCTTTAACCTTGACGGATGTCTTGGCAACAAATCAAAATGGAGAATCTATTCGATTAATCCGCTGGATTGCATCAGGCATCATTTTATTTTGTTTTATATTTTATATAGCATCCCAATTTGATGCAGCTGGTCAATCATTTCAATCTACCTTTGGTATAAAGAAGAATATAAGTATCCTGATTGGAGCTACTATTATACTAGTATATACTTTATTAGGTGGATTTTGGGCCGTGAGTGTGACTGATACACTTCAGGGTGTCATGATGGCCATATCAGCAATTATTCTACCAATTGTTGCAATAATTCATGTTGGACTAAATGATATACTAAGTAATCTATCTAATCAAAGCTTATTTTTATCTCCTGCCGGTTTTGGAGGCATTATTTCATTAGGGTTTATACTTGGCACTATGGGAATAGGAATTGGTTATCCAGGTCAACCACATGTTGTAAATAGATTTTTAGCAATTAAGCCTGGTCAAAGTATTAAAGAGGGAAGAATGATTGCAATTGTATGGGCTCTGATAATATATCCTGGGATGATATTATTAGGTTGGGCAGGCAGATTATTAGTTGATATTCCTAAAAATGAACAAATCTTAATAGAAATGAGCAACCAATTACTTCCTCCAGTAATTGCAGGTATAATTTTAGCATCAGTGTTATCAGCTATAATGTCTACAGCTGACAGCCAACTTTTAGTTGCTGCATCAAGCATAAGTCATGATTTGAAAAGTAAAAATGACGAGTTTAGCTTGAAAGATACTCGAATAATTGTTGCAGTTATTTGTGTCTTAGCAGTGGCAATGGCAATTTTTGTTGATAAAACTATTTATAGCAGAGTTTTATTTGCTTTTTCAGCCATGGGTTCTGCTTTTGGCCCTCTACTTATTGGTCGTTTAAATGGAAACGTAGATTCAAAATATGCTATAATTGCAATGTTAGTTGGATTTTTCGGAACCTTAATATTTTACTATTCAGACCTAAAGCCTGAGGGAAATCCTTTTGAAAGGATTTTCCCATTCGTAACTTCTTGCTTGATAGTTTATATTGGAATGAAGAAAGGATGAGCATGGATATTAATTCAGATATAGGTGAGTTGAATACACTTTTAGCCGATGGTACTTATGAAAAACTTATGAATCATGTCACATCTATCAATGTCGCTTGCGGAGGTCATGCAGGTGATCCAGAAATGATGGGTGCAATGCTTACATTGGCAAAAGATAAAGGTCTTCATATAGGCGCGCACCCAAGTTACCCTGATAAGGAAAATTTTGGTAGAGAAGAGATGAAAGACATTGACCCTAACGAATTATTGGACTCAATTCGAGATCAAATAGAAGCTTTAGTTGATGTAGCCTCTGAGTATGAAATGGAATTAACTCATGTAAAACCGCATGGTGCTCTTTATAATTTTGCAGTTAATAATGAAGAGGTATCGCAAACAATTGCCGAAGCCATTATTGATGTTGATTCTTCATATAAAGCAGTTGGATTGGCCGGCTCCAAAATGTTAACTGTTTTTGACGCATTAGGACTAGATACAATATCTGAAGGGTATGTTGATCGTGTTTATGAAGCAGATGGTACACTAAGAAGCCGTAAGTTTGATGATGCATTAATTACAGATCCACAAAAAGCGGCAAATCAGATGAAAGAAATGCTAAATGGAAATATTCTTACTGTAGATGGTTCTTCAGTTCCAATAAATATAACCAGTGTATGTGTTCACAGTGACACCCCCAACGCTGTTGATATTGCGCAAGCAGTAAAAGAACAGATCCAATAACCTTCTTGAATATTTTCTTTCGATTATCCTTATCTGTTTTATTGATCTCTAGTATTGGATTTAGTCAAAAGCTAAATCGTACAGAGAAAAAAATCAGAACCTATATTGAAAAACAAAATGACAATGCAATTGCGCTAATTGAACGAGTTGTAAATATAAATAGCGGTTCCTTAAATATTGATGGCAATAAAGAAGTAGGGAAAATTTTTCAAAAAGAATTAGATAAACTAGGATTTAAGACATATTGGGTGACTTACCACGATAGCGTAAAACGAGCTGGCCATCTTTTTGCAGAAATGCGAGGAGGTAAAGGTAAAAAACTTATTATGATCGGTCATTTAGATACGGTGTTTGAAATTGATCATCCTTTTCAAAAATATATTCGTAAAGGAAATAAAGCTTTCGGTCCAGGTATAGGAGATATGAAGTCTGGTGATGTATCAATGATTTATGCTATGAAAGCCTTAGATCATGTAGGTGTATTAAGTGATATGGATCTTACTCTTGTATTTATTGGTGATGAAGAAAAACTTGGCGCACATTCTTCAATTGTAAGAAAAGAATTAATTGAAGCTGGCAAGTGGGCTGATGTTGGACTTGGATTTGAAGGCGCTGGTGGGATGAATACTGGAACAATTGCTAGAAGGAGCGCCTCATCTTGGATTTTAAAAACAACCGGTATCCAAGGGCATTCATCTAGAGTATTTAGTGAGTCTTTAGGTTATGGCGCAATATTTGAGTCTTCAAGAATTTTAAATGCATTTAGGGAAGAGCTCTCAGAAGAGCAGTATCTTACATTTAACCCTGGTGCTATAGTCGGTGGAACGGATGTAGGATATGACCCATTGAATGCACGAGGAAATGCATATGGAAAGACAAATGTTGTTTCACAATCAGTCGTTGTTCATGGAGGAATTAGGACTATCTCTATAGATCAATTAGATGACGCCATAAATTCCATGAAAAAAATTGTTTCTAATAATCTACCAGGTACGACTGCTACGATAGAGTTTAAGACTAGTTATCCTCCAATGGAACCAACTCAGGCAAACTATGATTTACTAGATAAATTAGAAGTAATTAATAAATCTCTTGGCTATGGCGTCCTTAAACCACTAGACCCAAGTATGCGTGGTGCTGCTGATATTTCATTTGTTGCTCCATATGTCGATGCTGCATTAGCTGGGATGGGTCCGGATGGACATGGTGCTCACTCTGAGGATGAATGGCTAGACCTATCTACTTTGCCTAAAACGACTTCACGTGCAGCAATTTTAATATATCGTTTAACTCGGTAATTCATCAAAAAAATCATAATTTGTTTATTATCTATATAAACTCATCCTATTGTACATTATCTCCCCCTAATAAATAGAGGTTATTACTCTTGAGTAATTTTATCGAAGAGTTAAAGAGAAGAAAAGTTTTTAGAGTAGCAGCATCTTATGCTGTAGTTGCATTTATTATAATGCAACTCGTTGAAATTGTTTTTCCAATTTTTAATTTTCCTCAATGGACTTGAGTCTTTTTACTGATGCGTCTGATTAGTTTGACCATAAGTCAATGAAGTTTAGTTTCTATTTAAGTTTATGTCTGACTTTTGGTTGCGTTTTTCAATCACCAGAAAATATTTTATATGGCGTACCTACTCTTTGGTCTGAACCAATAAATGATTATTTAATAATAGGTGAAAAAAAATATCCTAATGATTTTGATACCAGGATTGGCGCTTTAGAAGTGTTTGATGATATGCTATGGATAGGCTATGGTGATACAAGAGTTAATATGGGCTCAACTATTCCTATTGAATTTAGGCGATTTAACGATCCTTCATTAAACCAAGTAGAATCTACTCTAGTTTTAGCTGACAATCAGGGCGCTAAGCAAAGAACACCTAACGATACTGGTGAAGAGCGCATTATTCCTTTTAATAGATTTAATAAGCAACTATGGCAGGCTGGATATGATTCCAATAATGATGATGAATTATGGACACAAGCTATTCCAGGTCCAGAAAGATTAATCCAAGGAAATATATTTGTTTTAAAAAATGACGAAAATAAACCTGTATGGGAAAAAAGAAGAAATATTCCAGGTGGAGAACATGTTCATGATTTAGCATATTTAGATGGTTCAATCTATGCGGTTGGCTCTGGCGCTGCGAATCGCCGTGAATGGGAAGAAAATAGTATTTATCGGTATTTATGGCGGAGTGATGATATGGGTAAAACATTTTCTGTATTTCATCGAAAAAGATATAGTATGGGGGATGGAGATACTCGATTTAGGGCATTATTGACTATTGGAAATACTTTGTACGTTTTTGGATATATAAATCCATCAGATGATGATCTTCCAATGGAAGGTCGACACTTAATTGTTAGAAATAATAAAATAAGTGATCTAGATGGAGAAATGGAAAAAGTAGTCGTATGGAAAACTTGGCAATTAAATCAAAAACTAGGTTTAGCAGTAGGCAATGTAGGTTCAGGAATATCCAAAACATTTCAAATTGATGATACTAGCCCTATAGTGCTAACTAATTGGTCTGATAAAAGAGTTCTGTATGTTACACCTGGTGAGAAAAAAGGGTATTGGTTATTATTAGCTGTGAACGTTTTAGATAATAAAGCTTTTGGTGTATACCGTTTTAATGAAAAGTCAGCAAATAAATTGTTTCAAATTTTAGATTTAGGTGAAGAATCATTTTCATCAATTGCCTTATGGCATGGGGATTTATATTTGGGTTCAAGCGATGGGAAAATTTATAAGTCAAATAAATTAAAAAAATGACAATTTATTATTTATGATAGCGAAAATATTTATTTCACTTTTGAGAATTTCACCAAAATTTCAACGCGCAATGTGGAAATGGTGGTATCAAAGACTTGCAAAGAGAGCTACTGATAGTGGATGGACCTTTATGAATTATGGATATATTTCACTAAATGATAATTCTTCTATTGATCTAAAAGCTGAAGATGAAAGTAATCGACTTTTCATTCAATTATATGATTACGCATTATCCCAGATACCACTAGAGAATAAAAAAGTCTTAGAAGTTGGATCAGGAAGGGGAGGTGGAGCGTCCTTTATAGCTCGATATTATAATCCAAAATTGATGACAGGTTTGGATTATTCTCGCTCTGCAATTGAACTGTCAAATAAAATTTATAATAATGTTTCAAATCTTAAATTTGTTAAAGGTGATGCAGAAAATTTACCTTTTGATGATAATACATTTGATGCTGTGATTAACGTCGAATCGTCACACTGCTATGGGAATATGAAATCATTTTTAAATGAAGTGTGCAGAGTTTTGAAAAAAGGGGGTCATTTTAGCTGGGTCGATCTAAGAGGAAAAGATATGATAAAAGATACTGAATCCGTTTTTGCAGAATTAGATTTGAAGTGTATTCATGAGCAAACCATTACATCAGAAGTGATAGAGGCTCTTGACGGTATTCATGAGAGAAAAATGGAAATGATCAAACTACATGTGCCGAAATTTATTCAACCTGCGTTTAAAGATTTTGCTGGAGTTAAGAATTCTAAAATATATAATGCTTTCAATGACGGTAGTGCTGTTTATCTTGCAAAAGCATTTCAAAAATCATGACATCAGCTGATTTCCCTACATTTGGATTTGAACATAATATGTATTTATTGGCTTCTTTTGTTTTATGGTTTGGCATTCCTTGGATTGGTAAAAATTATCTTACTAAAAGTCAGCAAACGACTCTAGCACTTACATTAATTGCTATTACACTATTGCATGAACTTCAATTTGATCTTTTTCAGTTATATATAGATGATTTTGATTTAGGAGATGATCTATCTTTACATATGTGTGGACTTAGTATATTTATTTCATGCTATGCATTATATTATAAAAGTCAGACTGCTTTTGAGATTTCATATTTTTGGGGCATAGCTGGTGCATCGCAAGCAATTTTTACACCTGATCCAGGAAGATTTACTTACGGAGATATTTCAATATTTTTTAACTTTCTTTCTCATGGTATTATTATTCTTAATGTGTTTTGGCTAATGATTGTTAATGATATGCGTTGCAGAAAAGGCTCCTTCTTAAATATATTACTTATATCAGGCGGAGCAGTTTTTTTAATAGGATTTATAAATAAATTTATCGGTCACAATGCTAATTATTGGTTTGTATGTCGCCAACCAGGTGGTGATAACCCCTTTTTAATTGGTGAATGGCCATATTATTTATACATATTTGCTGCGGTAGCATCCATACTAATGTTTATTATTTATATACCTATGTGGATAATTGTTGATCGTAATGAAAAAAAACTAGTTAAGAAAATAGCTATTTAGGTTAATTGTATTTATGACCTTATTAATTGGATATTTTTTACTTGCACTTATAGTCTCTTTTATTTGTTCTATGTTAGAGTCGGTTCTTCTGTCTATAACTCATTCGCATATTGGAATTATATCTAAAACCAATTCAAAAGGTGGCGAATTACTTATAACGCTCAAAAATGATATTAATAAACCCTTAGCTGCAATATTGACTCTTAATACAATCGCCAATACTGTTGGTGCTGCTGGCGTTGGAGCTCAAGCTCTTGTTGTATATGGTTCTCATGCCGTTGCTATTGCTTCAGCTATTTTAACATTTTGTATTTTGATTTTTTCAGAGATTATTCCAAAAACTATTGGTGCAACTTACTGGCGGAGACTTGCAGTATCATCTGCTTATGTAATTAGAATATTAATGATCATTACTTTTCCATTTGTTTGGTTAAGTCAAATGTTGTCAGCTAAGCTCACGCCTGACGAAGATGATTTAAAAAAAGTAAGCCGTGAAGAAATTGCGGCTATGGCTGAAATGGGAGAAGATGAGGGGTCGATTGATGAGCATGAATCAGATATAATTGAAAATTTGTTTAGACTTAAAGAAATGCATGTTGAGGCTATTCTTACTCCCAGATCTGTCATTTATGCTTTTGAAGATACTCAAACGGTGGGACAGGTAATGGATGCAGATGAAGATATTAACTTTTCACGCATTCCAATTTTTAAAGAAAATATCGATAATATAATAGGGATTGTCTATAAAGATACTTTATTAGAGACAATGGCTGATGATTATTTTGAAAAGTCAATGTCAGATATTTCAGAGCCTGTTGAAACTGTATTTGAAAAAGAATCCGTTGAATCTGTTCTAAATAAATTTACAAAAAATCGTTCTCATATTTTCATTGTTAAAGATGAATTCGGTGGAACTACAGGCATCGTAACTCTTGAAGATTGCATAGAAACTTTATTGGGGGTAGAAATAGTTGATGAATCCGATGAAGTAGCTGATATGCGAAAACTTGCAAAGGACCAGGTACGTCAACAACGCCGTAAAGCTGAGAACGGAAAATCTTAATTCTGTATTTTTTCTTCTTTTTCTTTCATTACTACGTTTCCATCTCTGTAAATCACTCATAAATTAAAGGCTGTGAAAACCGTCAAACTCACATTCCTGACAATTATTTTATTGTTTCTGATCGCAGAGCAACGTCAGATAAGATATTTTTTATCTGAACATGATTTCCTATCAGGAAAATCAGTACCTAAATCCGAAGTAGTTCGTAAGCCACATATCCGTGCAGAATATGACGATTTAGATCGTTTAATTGTTAAATCATATATTGATCGTTCAGGAAAATCAAAGAATCAAGAACAGTATTCATATATTGATTCCAATTCAATTATTCGCCAAAAAGATTTTGTAGATCTTAGTGGAAATATTTATCAGCAAACTATATTTGGCCGTGAATCTCATTCTCTATCATACATAGAGTGGGTATTTGGTGTTGATTCAGTGAAAAAATGGGATGATCGATTTACAACGTCAAAAATAAATACAATCAATAAACCGGATAATTACCAATTTTTTGATGTTGATGCATTTGAATATGGTGGTAAAGAGTTCGATTATGATTCTTTAGGTCGCGTAATAAGAGATGAATGGTTTCGTCGCCCAGATGGCAAATCAATGCACAAATTTTTATTTAAATATTATGATGATTTAGATATTACACACATGTTTGAGTACGATTCTAATGGTGTGTTGATTATGGATGTAAAATTGAGCCCAGATGGTACAGAGGCAGTCTTTTGGTTTACAGGTCCACCTGACACAAGTTTTGTTAATAATAGTGCAATATCATATAATTTAGATGGAGATGTAAAATGGGGTTATTTGAACTGGATTATTCCAGGGATGAAAGATAGTATTCGAGCTGATTTAAGTAAAATTATTCGTGGTGATCATATTATTTATTTGCCTGACGAAAGTACTCTAAAAGATAGTTTTACTTACAATGTTCATTTTGATGGTGAAGGGGTGAAAGGTTATATGGCGACAAAGCGCTTATTGTCACACCTTATGTATGATATAAGTCCACCTATTATGACTCTTGAAATGGATAAGTATATGAAAAAAGTTTCACTGTCATATACTACAACTGAACCTATTGATTCTGCATATATTATTTGGCATCCAGATACTAATTTCAGTGATATTAACTCTGATACCGTAATTTTATCTACCGATGAATTAATATTAATAGAACGATTTAATCCAGAGAACCAANCTGATTTAGTTGATGGGNTNATGTATAACCCTGCNATATATGCATATGATAGAGCTGGAAATCTTTCAAACCCTGGTGTTTTCAGCGGCGTTATCTATGATATAACACCTCCAGTATTGTCATTTACTAAGCCCATTAAAGGATCATGGGTAAATAATCAAATGATGGGAATGAANACTAATGAGCCAATCCAAAAATGGAGTATTTATGTTGAATGGAGAGGTGGTGACATTGATGATAATTCACCTTTTTCTTACGAGTTTTTAGATACTGTATCTATTTCAGCTGACTCTGACCTTTCCGATTATTTTCAATTGAATGATGGTAGTATGTATAGTTTTTTAATTGTTGCTCCTGATNTAGCNGGAAATGTTTCAGATACGGTNTATTTGGACTCAATNCATTANGATATNACTC
The DNA here is from genome assembly GCA_002701875.1 of Fidelibacterota bacterium. GTDB lineage: Bacteria > Fidelibacterota > Marinisomatia > Marinisomatales > TCS55. Next base: position 7,432 of record NZWI01000037.1, on the reverse strand, counting down.
CACCAGTTATAACAATGATATATCCATTTGATGATGCTGCAATAAATACCCCAACGGTCAGTTATGCAATCAGCGAAAAGTTATTAGTTGGTGAGTTTAGGTGGACACAAATCGATGGAATGCCTGATTCATTATCACCACAAATTGTTGAAATGCTTGGANATGAGCTTTTNCCCAAAGAAAAGATCCGTATAACCATGCAAAATGAACCTCAATTAGTTGATGGTTCAACTTATANTATCGTAGTTANTGGTAGAGATTTAGCNGGAAATGATAGCGAGCCANTNTNGGTAAATAATATACTTTATGATATTACNCCNCCATCGTTTTCATCANTTAGTCCCGATTCTGGATCTGCATTAAATCATCAAAATATTTCGTACACATTATCTGAAGATTTATTTAAAGGTGAGATTATTTGGATGCAAACTGGAGGAATAGAAGATCCAGATCAGCCACATNANGTGGAACTTTCAAATGAAGAGATGAATTTCGGTGCACATGATAGCATTCGATTAATTAATATGCCTCCATTACGTGATGGGGGTATATATTCAATTTTATTTACAGGTTCTGATAGAGCTGGTAATATAGCAGATACTGTAGTTGTTGCAGATATATTATATGATTTCACACTACCNGAAATCGNCGTTAACTATCCTACATCCAAAATCATAACNAATATAAAAGGTTTGTCATACAATTTGAGTGAGGATTTTTATGAAGCTTCATTTACTTGGACGTGGAATAGTGGTATTGAAGATACTTCTGCACCTTACATAGTAGAATTAACCGAAGAAGAGAAGAAAAAAGGAGTGTATGCNCAGATAGAATTAGCCAATTTACCTACTTTTGTTGAGAATGCNATCTATACTATATCTTTTGTAGGACGTGATCGATCTGGGAATGAAGCTTTGCAAGCTATAATCAGTGGAGTAGAATATGATTTTACTCCACCGGTATTGACATGGTATAGTCCCGTTGACGGTGACGCTGTAAATCATAAAAATGTCCACTATGAAAATAGTGAATTACTTAATTCTGCAATCATGACCTGGATCTGGACAGATGGTATTGAGGATTCAGATAGTATCCATGTCATGGAGCTATTTAAAGAAGAGTTAAATAAGGGTGAATATGGACCTAATTCNATTGCTAATGCTCCGCCTTTGATAGATGGAGCTATCTACAATATTTCATTTAGTGGTTTTGATCCAGCCGGNAATGAATCGAATCATATTTCAGTAAAAAATATATTATATGATATAACTCAGCCAGAGATTGTGATTTTATTTCCTCTGCCAAGATCAATTTCGAAAACTACTTCTGTAAGTTATACTTTGTCCGAATCGTTGTTTGAAGGACAGTTCAAATGGATATGGCTTGGTGGTGTAGCAGATACTCTTGCACCTTATACTGCAATTTTAACTAGTGAGGAGCGTGAAAGTGGGGAGCATATTGAAATAGAGCTATCAAATAATCCAACTGTTGTTGAAAATGCTTTATATACAATGTCAATAAGCGGTAGAGATCGGGCTGGGAATAAAGCTAAAAGAGCTTTTGTCCCTGGCTTGCAATATGATTTTACACCACCTGAATTAACGGTATTTAGTCCAGTTTCAGGTGAAGCGGTGAATCATAAACTTGCTCATTTTTCTAATAGCGAGATTTTACAATCAGCTCAAATGATTTGGGAAAGAACAGACGGACTTGAAGATAGTTTATCACCGCATATTAGTGAACTAACTAGGGAAGAGCTCAATTTTGGTGAAATTGGCCCTAAAGAGTTAATTAATCTTCCAAACCTTAATGATGGTTCAATTTATAAACTTATGTACATAGGATATGATCCTGCGGGGAATATCAGTGATACGGTAATAGTAAGCAATGTTCTTTATGATATTACATCACCAGTGATTTCTATATCTTATCCTAGCTCTGATATTTATTCAACTGAGTCAAAAATGATATTCAATGCNAATGAAGATCTTTATGGATTTAATATTCGTTGGGATGGAATTGGAAAAAATAATAAACCTGACAAAATTGAATATATAGCAGATAAAAAAATATTAACTGGAGAATATAATTCAGATAATCTATTTATTCCTGAGCTCAAAGACGCAACTACTTATACAATAATTTTAAATGGAAGTGACCGAGCCGGAAACAAAGCTGAAGAAGTTAAATTAACTGATATTAAAATTGACTTAACGCCCCCCGATTTCACAGATTTCTATCCAAAATCGAATATGTTTATTAATGTAGTTAATATTGGTTGGTCTCTATCTGAGGATATCGATAATGGAATTGTTCTGTTTAAGCATAATGACACAGCCAAGCCTCTAGAGTCTCCATTAGTAGGTCCTGAGCTCTTGGGAGGCATTCGTTCAATTGATGCCTTAGCTAATTATGTTGCATTACGAGATGGGCGAGTTTATGAAATATCTATATTAGGAATTGACTTTGCTGGAAATGTTTCAGATACCTTGAGCGTTTCTAATATTACATATGATACGACACCTGCAACGATGTCAATATTATCGCCAGTAACTGAAAGTTTTGTGAATACAGTAGACCTTAAGTACTCAACAAATGAACCCTTAATTAATGGTTCAATGATTTGGACAGCTGAAGGTTCGTCACCAATGAAATTTGATCTTAATAAAAAAGACTTAGAACAAGGGGAGCATATTTTAACAGGTTATGGTGTGAGGCCTGAGGAAAAAATTTATTATCAGATATATATTAATGGTACTGATCGGGCAACAAATGCTTCAACATCTGATACATTGAAAAATGTTACTTTTGATGTTACCCCTCCAGAATTTTTAATTATCAAACCAACTTTGAATACGCCGGTTAACTCAACAACATTATCATTTAGTATTAGTGAACCAATCTCAAATGGAAAAATTACTTGGGTAGCTCAAGGTGGAAATGATCCTAATTCACCTCATGAAAGAGAAATCATAGAGGTTCAAAGAAGAGGGGGTACTTTTAGAAATTTTACTTTTGAAGATATACCTGAATTAATTGACGGTTTGAAATATAATATTTCAATAGTCGGTACTGATTTAGCTGGGAATAAAGGTAAAATAGTTAAAGTAGATAATATTCTCTATGACATCACACCACCAGAGTTTGTTCAAATTTCACCTAATAACGATACATTTATTAAAGAAACGGATATTAGTTACACACTAACAGAAACTTTGGAAGAAGGAAAAATTATTTTTGAAAATATAGGAGGAGCTTCAGATCCTAAAAAGTCACATTTGGTAACGTTGGCGGGAAGTAAGAAGAAGAAAGGTAGTCAGGGAGGTAAACTTCCTGTGAGCCTTGTAAGATTAGTAAATGGTGGAATATATAATATACGATTTGAAGGAACTGATGCAGCAGGAAACGTAGCTCCGGATGTTCAAATAAATAATATTGTTTTTGACAACGAGATACCAAAGCTAAACATTGTTTCACCTGGCAGCAATTCTTTCATAAATAATAGATCAATTTCATTCTCAATTAGTGAAGATCTGTCAAATGCAATAATTATTTTAGAACAAATCTCAGGTAATTCAGATCCAAAATCACCACACCAGATTACCCTGGATGAAAATTCTAGGAAAATGGGAACCTATGAGAATGTTATTAACCCTGGCTTAGAGTGGGTTGATGGTGCAATATATAACTTGACTATTGATGGTGAAGACTTTGCAGGCAATGTTGCAAAAACAGTTAAAATATCAAATATAAACTTTGATATAACACCGCCAATATTATCTATTGATAACTTTAATAATAACAGTTATATAAATGTAAATGAATTAAGTTATACATTAAGTGAAAATCTCGCAAGCGCTACGATGGAATTTATACAGGTAGATGGTCAGGTTGATTCTAACTCGCCTCAAACTATAGAATTAAAAGGTGAAGAACTCTATGCAGGCAAACATGAAAATATGTCATTGAGAAATGGTCCAAAGTTATTTAATGGTTCCATCTATAGAGTTGAATTTTCGGGTTCTGACTTTGCAAATAACCAAGGAAAAGCTGTTATAATTGAAAATCTTCATTATGACGATGAAGTACCGGAAATATCGATTAGTCGTCCTATAAATTCAGAACAAATCAAGTCAACGGTGATTACATACCTAACAAGCGAAAATTTAGCTAGCGCCAATGTTATTTTTAAGCAAACAAGTGGTACAATTGATGTTAATTCACCTCATAAGGTAATATTGACAGGCGAAGAATTAACTAAAGGAGTACACACAGATTTTGATTTAAATATTACTTCAGAATTGGCAGATGGTGGTCGATATACCGTATTAATAGAAGCTTTTGACAGAGCTGGTAATGCAGCTGAGGTTGTGCCAATCGAAGATGTATTCTTCGATATATTACCACCTGTACTATCGCTGGATTCGCCCGTTACATCTTCTAGGATAAATTTACCCATTATCACTTATTCAACGAATGAACAAATGGGCAAAGGTATGATAGTTTTTACTAGAGTTAGTGGAGCTGAAGATCCTAAAAGTCCACATCAAGTTGTATTAACTGGAGACCAACTAAACCAAGGATCGCACTACGACGAATCTTTTGTTGATCAATTAACTTTAAAAGATGGATCTGTTTACACGATAATTTTTTCAGGACAAGATATGGCTGGAAATATTGCAACTGATGTTTCTATAAATAATATTGTCTTTGATTCAGTGCCCCCCCAAATTTCTGTCGAATTGCCAAAAGCAAATGGGTTTTATAATAATATTAATTTAGATTTTTCAATTGACGAAGATTTATCAAAGGGAGAAATTATTGTTGAAAGAACAGGTGGTGCTGCGGATCCTGCCAGTCCTCATAAGATCGACTTAATTGATAATCAATTAAAGAATGGTAAAAAATCAGGTATTATTATTGATCAACTAACTAATTTGACAAGTAATGCATCTTATGATATAAAAATTGAAGGAATTGATATTGCAGGTAATAATGGCACGTCAAATATTGTTAATGATGTAACCTTTGATGATATTCCTCCAGAAATAAATATAACATCACCTGCACCCGAATCTTTCATTAATAATCCAATTTTGAGTTTAAAAACTAATGAAATATTGTCAAGCGCTACTGTTGATTGGGTTTGGACTGAAGGTAGTCCTGATCCAATTAAACAACATAAATCAAATTTAGTTGGTGGAAAATTAGAAGAAGGTGAATTTGGAGATGTAAGTTTTGATCCTCCTCCAACTTTGGTCAGCGGAGCTTGGTACAATGTAACATTTAATGGCGTAGATAGGGCTGGAAACCCCTCATCGAACCTCATGGGTAGATTATATTTCGATAATGTTCCACCTAAAGTTGTTGGTGTTTATCCAGATAACGATAGCTTTATTAATTTATCTGAAGTTAGTTATAGTGTAGATGAAGTATTAGTCCAATCCACTATTTCATGGGAAACATCTGATGGTGCTGACAATGTTGTTGTCGAGTTAGTTGATAACGAATTATCAATGGGTACTTTTGAAACTTCAGCATTAACAAGTCAGACTGATTTAACTGACGGTACTATATACAAACTTGTTATGAAAGCTACTGATCAGTCTGGAAACGAATCTGTAACAACCCTAGCTCAAAATATTACTTTTGACCAAACTAAACCAAAATTTACACAAGTTATTCCAGCTGCTAGCTCTCGTATAAACTCGCAACTATTAGAATGGAATGTTGATGAAAAATTATCCTCTGGAAAATATACTTGGATTCATATGGGTGGAGCAGAAGACGCTCAAGCCCCACATGAATATATTTTATCTCCTCAACTATTATCACAAGGAAAACATGATAACTCATCCTTACCTGATTTAAAACTCGTTGAAAATGCCATGTATCGCATTACTCTTGAAGGTACAGATTTAGCAGGGAATACTGGCAAAAAGTTTATCATGAGTATCGTTTACGATGATGTCCCACCAACAATCGAATTAAAATATCCTGAAACGAATATGATTATTAACCATTTAGACATAGCATATTACATTTCAGAACAACTTAGCGAAGGTCAATTTATTTATACACGTGTAGGTGGTGAGCCTGATCCAAATTCCCCTGTAATAATGAATTTATCCAATGCTGAATTAGAAACGTTTTTTGAAGAGCCTACATTACCATCTAGTCCAGCTGTCGTTAATGATGGATCTATATATAATATTCAATTTAAAGCAAAAGATTTGGCGAACAATATTGCTGAGTCAAACATTATGGATAGTATTAAATATGATTTTACTAGACCAGTTATTAAAATCTTCTATCCTGAATCAAAATCTTATTTTATGGGTTCAGAGATTTCAATAGATATATCTGAAGATCTTTTAGATGGTACAATGATTTGGAGTCGGACTGGAGGTTTAAAAGATAAGGTAACAAAGCATTTGATTCCATTATACGATCAATATCTTAAAAAAGGATTATACGAAAAGGCGAATGTTCCAATAGAAAAATCTTTAAGCTCTAGTGTAATCTACTCCCTTGGTATGGATGCACAAGATTTTGCTGGTAACAAAGCAGAACCTGTCCTTGTGGAATTCATTGAATATATCAGAGATATGAATGGTAAATGGTTTTATAAAGGTGCAATTATTGAGGTAGTTTGGGTTTTTGCTCCAGATGAGACAAGGCTTAAAGGCAATTTCATGCAAGGTCTATCTTTAGGCACAAAGATAAGTGATGAAGAAAAAGGCTCATATACATTTGATTTTAATCAAAAGCCCTTTTTATTAACAGTTGAAATGGAAGATCCTTCAAAAAGTCGGATTAGTTTAGTGGAATTTCTTGATAATAATCATATAAGAGTTGTGACTGGTGTAAAGAAACCAAATAGCATGACAGATGGTGAAGTAATGGAGTATGAATGGAGACCAGAGTAGGTATTACATTATATTTATATAATTTATTATGCTATAATCGAGTTATATTCGCCGGCAAAATTTATATATTTTTAGGAGTAATTATTTATGGCTAAGAAGCAAAAAAGTTTCGCAGAAAAAGCATCCTCTAAAGGTGAGAAAGAACTAGTACATGTTAAATATGTAAAAAGCGTTAAATCTGATAAAGAAGGGTTTTGGAGATTTAATGAATCAATCATCTCTATGGAAAAGGGACAAAATCTTGATGTGGCATTAAAAGAGTTAGAAGATGCGGCTAATATGGTTGATATTGCAATGCCTGGGTCTGAAGAAGAAGCTGTAGAAAACGAAGTACCAGTATCTGAATCCCCAGTAGAAGAGACTAAGGAAGAAACTCCAGCAGAGGAAGCTAAAGAAGAAGCTCCAGTGGAAGAGACTAAGGAAGAAACTCCAGCCGAAGAGACTAAGGAAGAAACTCCAGCAAAGGAAGCTAAAGAAGAAGCTCCAGTGGAAGAGACTAAGGA
>NZWI01000036.1 GCA_002701875.1 Fidelibacterota bacterium | reverse complement strand
GAGTGTCTAGGTTAAACACATCAGTTAAGACATGATACATGTCACGATCACAATTACTGCCAGGAAAAACAATAACCCCGACTTTCACACTAACTGTTGAATTATGAGGTATAAAATTTATCACATGTATAACCATCTTTTTATTTACAAATTCTATAGTTTGATTATGGGTCAAATTAGGGATATAATGTGTAAAGATGTCATAACTGTTGAGGATGATAAAAGCGCTGCAGATGCAGCCAAAATAATTTCAGATAATGACATTAGTTTTCTTGTAATAATAAAAGATGATCTGCCCATAGGAGTTCTAAGTGAGAAAGATTTTGTTCGGAAATTGGCTGCAGTAAACAAAAATGCATCTGAAACACCAATTTCTGAAATTATGTCATACAAATTCAGATGGGTTGAACCAACAACACCTATTGAAGATGCAATTCAGAAAATGTTAAACAATAATATACGTAGATTACTGGTTTTGGAAAATGGTAAATTAGTGGGAGTGATAACACAGACTGATTTAGCAGCATACCTTCGCGATCAGTTACTTGTTGATGGAACGATAAAGAGCATCAATACAGATTAAGCACTATTAACATTTACAGTCACCTTACTAACTAATGGATTGTAAATTCTTAATTCATCACAAATTTTTAATACTTTTGATTCTGCTAGTTTCTTATTCTTTTCAGTGATAGAAAATTTAAGCATTTTTGCAGAATGAATTTTCTTGACATTAGAAAATTTTCCTTTTAGAACAAGATCATTCAAAATTGTATCGCCTTCAGGATCATTAATTCCTGGTTTATTTTCAATTATGACATCAACATTATAATCCACCATAAAATTATTCATTTCTTATTTCAAGTTAAATGTTATTACGTCATTCATAATATCATGATGCAATTGAATTTATAATGGTATAATAATTTCATTGCAATGAGTAAATTTCGATACTGGAAGTTAACATACGATGATGTTGAACCGTTAACATATGATCCAGATAAAATCTTGAATTGGGAAATTAAATGTGTCCGTGAACCTGAGGACGAAAATAAATTCATTGGAGTGTTTCTATACAGAAATGGAACACCGCATGATTATGAGTCAAAAAAAGGTATAGTATACTACTATAACAATATCGAACGAAAGGAACTACCATCAATAACCACATTTTTGAAGAATCGATTCAATGGAAATGTTGTCGAAAAAGGAGAAAGAATATTCCTGGAGGGTTCAACCGAGATCTATGACCCAAAAGATATTGCAAATCTAGCAAAAGATCTTGAAAATGAATTAAAAGCAAGTCCAGTAATTAGCATGGAACTACATGATACAACGCAAGAACAATTAAAAGAATGGGGCTTCCCTGAGGCAAAATTATTGCCTATTCCAACTTAATTTGAAACATTTTTGTAATGAGTGTAGCACATAGTTTTTCAGATGTCAGAATTAGATAATGTCTATCCACACTTACAAGAACTCAGAAAACGAGTAATTCGTTCAGTCATATCTGTTCTAATAATTACTGTCTTTATACTCACATTTCATGCAACACCAGTGGATGTGATGGGTGTTACGCTGTATTATCCATATCCAGAACCATTAGATAACATGGCAGCACAATTTACAAACGTCATGAAAAATGAACTTGTTCCAGAAAGTGTTCAATTAATACAGACTGCCCCAGGGCAAGCATTTTTCGCTCAAGTTTACATCGCCGCATTAATTGGAATTGTAGTTAGTATACCAATTATCATAAGAGAGTTTATTGCATTTTTAAAACCTGCATTAAAGGAAAGAGAGGTACATGTTGGACGCTCTATTACAATTCCTGCGATTGGACTTTTCATTACAGGTTGTATATTTTCATATACAACAGTTATTCCATTTATTTTAGAATTTCTTTACAAGTATGGAGAATCTGCAGGGCTTGTAACTTTCTTGAATATTATGGACTTTGTAACATTCGTTTTACAATTTTTGCTTGCATTTGGGATTTCATTTCAATTGCCTCTTGTGATGCACGCTGTGAGTCTTTCAGGTCTCACTGACGCAAAGTTTTGGAGGAGAAATCTAAGATATGCCATAATTGCAATTATCGTTTTTGGTGCAGTGATAACACCTGATGGTAGTGGGGTCACAATGTGGTTCATTTCATTACCTATGATTGCATTATATTTTGCAGGCATGATTATTGCAGAAAGGCAAGAAAGACAAACCCTCAAGACTTAAATGAGAATTTATGAATAGATGAATCATGTTTGGGACCACAGAGATTATTGTAATTGTAGTAGCGGCAGGGTTACTATTATTTGGTGCTAAGAAAATTCCTGAACTTGCAAAGACATTCGGTAAGGCTAAAGGCGAATACAAGAAAGGTGAAATTGAAGCAGACGAAGAGTTGAAAAAATTCAAAGAGCAAAAGGATTAACGTTCTATCACAGATATAACTTCATCATATAGATTTTCCAATGCTTTATGATAATCAGTATTTTTCAAAATACTAAATCGCTTTCCAGTATTAATTTCCGCTTCCACGATTATTTTTGTCTCTGATTCAAATGAAACTATTTTTTCAATGATATAACTCCCTTTGATATCTCCGCCCACAACACGCATTTCATGTCTATGTGGTGGATCATTGAAGTGTTTTGCCATTATAACAAATTCCTTATCATGTAATTTGAGATGTTCAGATACTAAGGAACTCTCATCTCGGACTGATTTAATACGAACTGAGGGATAATAATCTGGAAATAATTTTTCATAATTCTCAAAATTTGAGATTACATCAAATACTTTGTCTGGATCAGATTTTGCTATTTTCTCAAAAGTTATTTTGGTCAATGAATATATGATATTTTTCTAATGTAAATTTTTTCGCTTACTTTGAACCCCAGCGTGTGAATAAATCATGCTCGATATTGAATTGATCTAGACATTTTCCAACTATATGATCTACCATTGAATCTATAGAACTAGGATTAGTGTAGAACTCTGTAACTGGTGGTAAAATAACAACTCCAAGCCTTGCAAGTTTTAACATGTTTTCTAGATTGATAGCAGTGAGTGGTGTTTCTCTTGCTACCAAAATTAGTTTCCGTGATTCTTTTAATGTAACTCCAGCAGATCTTGCAACCAATGTTTCATCATAACCATTCGCAATGCTTGACAATGTCTTCATACTGCAAGGAATAACAATCATGCCATCAGTCTTATGTGTCCCGCTTGAAACACTTGCAGCCATATTATTTTCATTGGAAATTGTAACTGCAAGTGACTTGACATATTCTACATCATGATCTGTTTCCATTGAGATACACTTCTCTGCCCATTCAGACATTATCAAGTGGGTTTCAATGTTTAATTTTTTCAGTATTTCTAACATTCTGATACCATAAATTACACCTGTACTTCCTGTAATTCCAATTACTAGCCTCATAATGTTGTTTTACGCTTTATACATGATATAAAAGAAGATCAAAAACTACGCATGATTTTCATCAAGTGCTTCTTCATCAAGTCTTTCTTTTCTTTTATTTAACCAGATTTTTACACCTGCAGCACTCATACCGCCAAATAAAATAACCCCAACTAAAATCATCTCTGCACTCATAGAAGATTATTAGATATGCATGTGTAAAAACAAATCGTATAACTCAACATTTAATTTCATAACTCAAAGATAGCATATATGATAAAAAGATCAGAAATGCAGAAAGTTGCATCCATGTATACTAACCCAAGAATTGGTGTTTTAGGAAGTCATTCAGCATTAGAAATAATGGATGGGGCAAAAGATGAAGAATTTGAAACAATAGTTTTTTGCCAAAAGGGAAGAGAGATTCCTTATCAGAGATTTAATAGAATTGCTGATCAAATAAAAATTGTAAATAAATTTAAGGAGATGGCAAGTTTAGCCAATCAAAAATTACTAAGAGAGACGGATACATTGATTGTGCCTCATCGCTCACTTACTGCATACCTTGGCTATGATATACTAGAAAATAGGCTCAAAGTTCCAATTTTTGGTAATAGAAAATTATTTCAAGCCGAAGAGCGTGAAAATAAAAAAAATCAATATTACTTGTTAAAAAAAGCAGGGATAAAATATCCAAAAATATTTGAAAGTCCAAAATCAATCAATAGACCTGCTATTGTAAAAGTTATGGAAAAAAATAGAAATCTTGAACGTGCCTTTTTCACCGTAACATCTTATGCAGACTACAAGGCGAAGGCTGAAGAAAAAATAAGGAGTGGGATTATTGCAAAAAAAGATCTGGAAAAGGCTAGTATTGAAGAACTTGCTATAGGTACATATCTAAATTTCAATTACTTTCATACACCAATTTCAAATCAGGTTGATTTTATTGGAATAGAAAGAAGATTACAAACTAATATTCATGATTATAATGCACTTCCTGCAAAACAGCAACTAGAGATGGATGTAGAATTACAAAATATAGAAGTTGGGCATACACCAGCAAGCATAAGAGAATCACTGCTAGAGAAAGTTTTCAAAATGGGTGATAGATTTGTTCGTGCCGTAAAAAAAGAATATGCACCTGGAATAATAGGACCATTTTCACTTCAAAGTGTGATTACTAAAGATCTTGAAATGATTGTATATGATGTATCGTTAAGGGTTCCTGGAAATCCAATAGTGGCCACAACAAGTCCATATACAAAATATCAGTATGGAACAACATTTGGAATAGGTCGAAGAATTGCTATAGAAATCAAAAAGGCTTTGGACGAAGATAGATTAACTGAAATTGTCACATAGTGGATTTTTCAATGGGATCCTTTAACATGTTCTTTCGTACCATGATTGGAATATTATAGTAAACAGCTAATGCTACTGCATCAGATGCACGATAATTTCTTAGAATCAAATCTTTTTTGCCTGTAAGATAGAGATTTGCTCTAAGTGCATCACCACTTTCATAAATTTTTACATTTACTAATAATAATTCACTCGCTTCACAGATATCCTCAAGCATCTTATAGATTGTTGGAATAGAATCATGATCACCGTCAAGAAAACTGGCTATATGACGTGACACCTCACCGGAAAACGCACGCATGTAAAACTCCTTTTTATCTGGTGATGTTAATACGACTAATCCCTCATTTCCATAAGGATCTACAAAACCAAGATTTGATATTGTTACAACCTCATAATCTGGATCTTGTACTTGATCAATTTTCAACTTGTTGACCATATAATGTGTTATTAAATAAATATTGAAGGTGAAACCATACTTTGTATGGAAAATAAGACTACAACTAGTAGTCAAAATGATAAAAAACTGATAATTTTAGGTTTAGTTACAATTGGTATCTTATTTTTGATCTATTCAAGATTTGAAAATCCGAGTCTAACACCTGATGCAGTAAGTTCAATCGAGAGACTTTCAGTTATATTTTATGTTTTAATTATCATATCATTTGGCATAATAGGTATAGGATTACGAAAATATCAAAAAAGAAAGGCTGTAGAACCATCACAAAATCCACTAACAATAATTTGCAGTATGACTGTAAATCTCAAAGCAAAAAAAGTATTTGTCATAACATTCATTATCTATGGAATCTTTTTTTCGCTGACATCAGGAATTTTGGTATACCAACCTGAAGTTGTATTTTCATATCATTATGGTGCAGAAATTCCTTCAGCACATATCACACCATGCTGCGGTACACCGGGTTACATGCCTAAATTTGTTGCATATCTTACNGAACATATTGGAATTCAAGTNATCCCGTTGAATCTTGTTTTACAAATGACAGTTTCATATTTGGTTGCTGTAAATACAGCGTTAGCAGTTAATGCAATTTCTATTTCAAAAAAGACAGGTGGGTTAGGAGGAATTGGTGCGACCACAGGACTGTTTATTGCATGTCCAACTTGTGTTGGATCATTTCTCTCACTGTTTGTAGGTGCAACAAGTGCAATAGCCTTTACAATTGCAATTTCTGAACTTCAAACACTTTTTATTGCAATAACAATCCCAATACTTCTTTTAACACCATTTATTTTGGCACGAAGAATTAGTAATGCCACAAATGATAACTGTGAAATTAATTAACAGGTTTTATTTCAGGGCTTTCTGAATTCCCAATATTAAATCCATCACGNCGTAAATATTTGAGGGTCAACTTATAGATTAATTCATCATGATCTGTTTTTTCTATTAATTCAGACCAAGTCATTTTCCCTTTATCCAATATCAGAGGNTTTAATTTTTGTGTAATATCTTCTGCCAGACTCTTACATTCTTCATAAGATAATCCATTTAGATAAGCAGTTTTTCTTCCAGCACACACTTTCATGAAATAATNAGAGAAAATCGCTAAATAAAAAAATTTGGTATTAAAATTTCTTTAATTTTTCAATTACAATTTTGAATATTTCATCATTATCCAATAAAATACATGGTAAATTGTTTTCTTGGCANGCTTGACCGCTTTCTGTATCACGTGTAACTAATATCATATCATTCTCTTTTGCAAAATTAATGACAGAGTAATCACTATGTAATTTTTTTCCTTCAGCACGTAATTTTTTTATACTATATGCAGCATATCCCATCGAATTTAATTTTTCATCCATCCCATCATCCATCTCATCTATCAAAATTTTATGATTAGCGGACATATCAAATTCTAATTTATTCTATATCTGTAATTGCTTTTTTAATTTTTGCGATTAGTTGCTCTTTAGCTATTATTGTTAACTCAGGTTCTATAGTAACAAAAATTGACTTTGAATTTATGTATGTAACAATCTGAGTTATATTTTCTCGCTCCACGTTAACATACCTAACCTTTCCTAGAGATTTATCAAACTCACGTCTCATTTTTTTCCTTTTTACTACATCTTTACAGAATTTTTCTTCATTTTGTTGTTTCAATAATGAATGTTTATCCAATTTCATTTCAGAGGAAATAATTTTTCCCGAATCAGAAATTATTGCAATATATCTTATTTTTTTATTTAGTTTGAAAATTTTAGAAATTATACTTGCTAATTGAGTTTTTTCAGCCATCTAAATTTTTAGAATTTTTGTTTCAAATATAATCATTAGGATGTTTTTCAAAGAATTTATTTGTCTATGAAGATTCAGTATCTCTTGGTTCTATTTCAAGCGATTTATTATAACAATCAGACGCCTCGTCATATCTACCTAAACTACGTAATGCAATTCCTTTAAGATTCCATAAATCTGCATTTATCGGTTCAATTGATAATGCCTGATCAAAAAAACTGAGTGCACTATTGTAATCTCCATCATCAAGGTATTTTTTACCAGATTCTACTAGAGTAGATACATCCATTTCAATGAGTATAGAAATGACTAGTAGATATTTTCATCTAAAATGCAACTCTATAGTAATCCCATCGTTCTGGATCAAATTTTTTCACAAATTCAACATGTTCATCATTGTCAACTCTATATTGTATAACATCGCGCATAGCAAAACTTGTCATGTAATCAAATCCCTGTGCATGGACTTGCATCAAAAATAACTGACGAATTTCACGCCCACCATGAAATCCCCAATACCCATTTTTTAGTGCGAGTGGCTCTAAAAATATAGTATTATTTTTCCCATAATTTTGATCATTAAGATCAACTTCAAAATTATACTTCTCCAGTGGTCCACCTTTAGCAAAACCAATTATCTGACCTGTAGAATCTCCAATTCGTAATGTATTCAAAATCGTATCCTTATCATGGATTGATTCAACAAAGACATCACGAGCAAATTGTGATGGTTTAGGAAGTTCTTGATAAATTTCTAATAATGCATCAATAAATTTATCGTCATGATTATTCTTTTCAATGGTTGGTACAAGTTTCAGACCCTCATAAGTAAATTTGTTATAAATTTGAATCTCTTCTTCACGTAATTTCATAAAGCTTACAATGTTATCAAGAAAGTTTTTTCGCATATGTTTTGGAATTCCATTTAACACCTGTGCAAATACATCTGATTCATTGTTTAACATGTCTTCGAAGAATAAAACTGCTCGTCTAACTATCAATGCTGGATGCCATCCTGATGCATGTGCATTCATTTTAGCCATTTCCATTGCTTTAGAAAAATCACCTAAGGAATAACCACCAATTCGATCAGATATTGATAAAAAATGTCCAAGTTTCATAAAGTGATCTTGTTTTTCAGTATTACCTCTGGTATATGATGATGAAATCAAATAATTTTGTATAACTTCTTTTGTATCTTTTTTAATTTTGCCAGACCAAGGATACACTGTTCGTGATATTAATGCGCAAACAAGGTTTGAATCAATTCCTACATCACGTAATAGTTGTTGAATCTTATTATCTTGATTGATAAAATCAATAACACTTTTCTCATGTGGTCTATCAGATGCCTTACCAGGATCAAAGTCATGTAAAAGTGCAGATGCAAATAGATATTCAACATCACCTAAACTAAACTTTTTTTGATTTAGTGAATGAATTGCTGATATTAATGTCACATATGTGACTTCTAACTCATGATCAATGTTATGATAACCGTAATAATCACTAGAAAGTCCATTCTTATTAAATAAATCAATTGTATAATCAAGTAACTCAGTATTTTGCTCTGTTGCCATGTTAACTGATGATAATAGATCGAAAATCCCATTTCTCAATGAATGTGAGGTTGTGAATTCTTGCATTTTGTGAATTAGGTTATGGGGTTTTTAAGTTGTTTTACGAATGTACCATTATTGCCCAAATATGTTATAAGTGAAAAATAGGCATTTTCCATGTTGGGTTTAAAACGGTATTTAGTGACAAGAGGGATTACTATGTTTGGAGTCCTTCTAGTGACTCTTTTGTTAACGGTTGCCCTTGTTGGATCAAACATGGACACAATTCTGAAACAGGGCATAGTATTCCAAGTTCGTTCTGAAATAACTGATAATCCTTCAATAGCTAAAAGTTTCACAAATCCTGAAGATTTTGAGGCATTTGTTCAACAAAAAATT
>NZWI01000035.1 GCA_002701875.1 Fidelibacterota bacterium | reverse complement strand
CTTGGAAGTGAAATATCTGAAGAAGCTAAAACCACTAATTCCACGACTGGTTTCGATATAAAATATAGTGTAACACCTAGTCTAACTCTTGATGCAACGTATAATACGGATTTTTCTCAAGTTGAGGCAGATGAAGAGAGAGTAAACCTAACTCGTTTCCCATTATTTTTTCCTGAAAAACGTGATTTTTTTCTTGAAAATGCTGGAATATTTGAATTTGGGGATATTTCTAACTATCTCTATCGTATGGGGCCAAATCGGTATAGTCGATCATTCACAATGTTCCACAGTAGACGTATCGGCTTAGAATCTGGTCGGCAAGTTCCAATTACTGGTGGAGGAAGATTAAGTGGGAAAGTCGGCAACTTTGATGTGGGATATTTAAATATGTTGGCTGAAAAAATAGATGATATTCCTGAAACACAATTCAATGTTGCACGAATAAAAGGCAATATATTTCAGAAATCAAATTTTGGAGCAATCGTTATAGATCGAAATTCTAATGTAGATGAGAATGATCATAGATCAATGGGGGTTGATTTGAATTTGAATATTAATAAACTTTTAATTTATTCATATTTATCCCAAACTGAAAATCCTGATGTTGAAGGAGATAATACTGCAGGACGTGTTGTAGTTGCTTATAGAAATAGTCAATGGGATTTATCTGCTTATTATAAGAAAGTGGGCGAAGCCTTTGTTCCAAAAGTAGGATTTATGCAGCGAAATAATGTTGGAGAAACATTTCTAACAGCAGGCTATCATAAACGATTTTCATCTGGTCCATTCTTAAGTATTAATCCCTATGCTTTTATAAATCAGTATGACAACCTCGATGGGTATATGGAGTCCAGGGCATTAAAAGCGGGCTTTGATGCTCAGTTTATGAATGGTTCGATGCTTTTCTCAGGAATCACGCAAACTGAAGAAGTAATTAAATCTTCTTTCGAACTTTATGGTGCTGAAGTCCCTGAAGGTAGTTACAAATTCAATAATTTGAGTTTATACTTTCGAGGTGATAGAACAAAATTTATCACGCTTAATGGGAATGCCAGTCTCGGAGAATATTTTCATGGCACACGTAACTCAATCGGCTTATCAACATCAATTAAAGGAGGCTACCGGTTAATAGTTGATTTAGGTATAAATAAAAACTATGTAAAATTTCCTGACGCTGAAGTAAATGCTGATGTATACACTTTAAAAATTAAATATAATCATTCAGTGAAATTTTTAAATACACTTTACTTTCAGTATAATGATGCGGATCAAAAGTTAGTTACTAATTTTAGAATGAATTTTATTCATGCACCACTTAGCGATCTATTTATAGTCTACTCCAATATTTCTGATCTCGAAGGTGAGGAAAAAGACAATGGTATGATCTCTCTAAAATTTACAAAGCTTTTTTCTTTATAGATTTTTCTCTAGAATCGATTAATTATAATATTATCAATTATGACTAAGGAAATTTTTTCTATTTGGCTTATTCCATCTGATATTGATGGTGGTAGTATTAGCAAATCAATTCAATCGTTAAGCAAAAAGTACTTGGCACCTATTTTTAATCCGCACTGTACAATTTTTAGTCCTATTTTAGATTTGAATAAAGCACAGACTATTATTAATCAACTTGATCAAAAAGAATTTCAAGTTAATGTTAAATCAATAGATGAATCAGATGATATTTGGAAAACAGTTTTTTTAAAATTAGTTAATAATTCAACTTTAAAGAAAATGAATTCCTTATTCAACCAAGCGTTTCCTCATATATATCAATTTGATCCGCATATTAGTTTAATCTATAAGAAATTAGATGCGAAGAAAAGAAAGTCAATACTCACTAAATTAGATATGAAAAAAGCTTTTGTTATTGATAAAATATCTATTGTACGAACTTCAGGTTCAGTTGAAAGCTGGGAAGCTGTTTATAGCAAAACACTTAAATGAATACTATGAAAAAGAAATTAGTTATTAAGTTATTATTGTTATCGGTGACATTGGCACAGGAGAACAATTTTTTTTCACTAAGTATTTTAAGTGATATTTCTTTTTCATCTAAGGATTCATCATTTAATTCTAACGGTCTTGAATTTGTTGCGATGGGCAATCTAAGGCCAAATGCTCACGTAATGGCTTACTTCCACAGTCCTATTAATGGGGACCCGCCAACTGTTGAAGAGGTTTATGTTGTTTTTATGGCTGCCCAAATGAAACTTGGATACTTTAGACCTGATGTGGGTATATTAAATAAAACACATAGGCATACCTTTAATTTTATTTCTTCACCTAATGCTATGAATTACATGTTTGGTCCCCATTCATGGGCAAGTCTTGGGATAAAAATCAATCAAGAACTGCCCACACCATGGAAAAGCAATATTGGTATGAATATTTTACAAAACGGCGTTGGTGAGGGAATGAATATGCAGGGTCACTCCCATGGATTATCCCCAACCTATGTAGATTCTGTTGATGGTTTTTCTTCATTAATAACTTTAAAAAATCAATTCAATTTATATGGAGATAAAATATTATTTGTAGGTCTTAACTATATAGAGGGAAGGGGAAAAGAATTTTCTGGTGGTGACTTCAAATTTATTAATCGTATTAACCAATTTTCATCATGGTTTGTTCAAAGTGAATACTTTATTGGTAATATTTCTAGTTTGCACCACGGAATTTCCTATCACCCAGATGAGACTCTTTCAGCTGGTTATTTCATGGTTGGGAGACAATTTAATAAGAAATATCATCTGGGATTATTAGCTGATCACTGGTCTTATAAATTGAAAGCTACTCAAGGTACTTCGATAGGATTGTATGGAGACTATGTTCCCAATGAAGATAATCTTGTATTCCGTTTTAAACTTATGAAAGACAAACAAACAGATAATGATGAGATATATGGAATAATTGAAATGTCTTGGTCATTAGGATCTCATAAGCCAAAAAGATATTAAATGAAAATAGTCCTTTATATATTACATCGCCTTTGTAAATTTAGTTCTATATCATGCGTTTAATTTATATTTGGATAACACGAATTATACTAACCATAACTATGGTTGGTTTTATACCATTTTCAAGTAACCCTACACTTGTACAAGCTCAGTCCAAGAAAAAGAATCCAGCTCAAGCAAGTAAATACGCAAAAAGAGGAAACGCTAAGGCCAAGAAAAAAGACTACAGAGGGGCCTTAGCCGATTATAAAAGAGCATATCAATTGAATCCCTCATCTGGTTATAAGAAGAAAGTACAGCAACTAACCTCATTGGCTAAAAAAAGTGGTGGTAAATCATCGAAAAAAAAGCCATCAACAAAACAAGCACAACAAGCAGCAAACTATGCGAAAAGGGGAAATTCTAAAGCTAAGAAAAAGAATTATGCTGGAGCATTAAAAGATTACCAAAGAGCATATAAGTTGAATCCATCTTCATCAAATAAGAAGAAGGTACAGCAATTAACTTCATTGGCTAAGAAAAGCGGTAAAACTGTAGCCTCAAAATCACCAACTCGAGCTAAAACACCTAGGATTTCTGATATTCCAATGATAAGCCCCGTTAAGTATGCAAATGAAATTTATAATATAACTGAAGCCTTTGAATCGAGTTCAAGGAATTTAGCTCGGGCTACACACTACCTCGATGAAAAAGAGAAGAAAAAGGTGGAAAGGATTTATCTTAAAAGAGCCCCCTCGACATCAGACCTTGAGCAAGCTGCTAGACTGGAGCCTAATGATTTCCGTAAACAGGTTGATTTATCTAGAAATTATGAGGCAAATGGTCGTTTTGAAGATGCTAAAGAGATTTATCTAAAATTAGCTGCTCAGCATCCTAATAATGCAGATGCTCACTTTCACCTTGGTTCTTTTTATTCAAGATTTGGTCAAATGACCAAAGCGAGGCATTCTTTTGATGAAGCCCTGGATGTTCAGCCTAGTCATCGAGCTACTATTGAAACAATGGCTACTTTGTTTAAAACTAAAGAATCAAGATCAATGTCTGATGACATGTTATCAAAGTCTGCTCAGAAAGATCCAAAGGGTCCTGGGAAACAAATGAAAAAAGTTAGGCAGAATTTAAATGATCTTAATTTTGACGTAGCCGCCAAACTAGCACAAGGCGGACAAGATATGTTTCCAAATCAAGTTGCTTTTATCTTCCTTAAAGGTCGAGCATTTGAAGGTTTGGGGAATTTGGATAAGGCCAAGGCTACTTATCAACAATCCATCAAAAAAGACCCGACCCATCATGAATCTTATGTAGCTTTAGGTGATCTTTATTTTGGCCAAGGAAAATATGTATATGCGGCATTGACTTATGGAGACGCCATTAAAATTGATCCATCAGATAAGAATTCACGCTTTAATCAAGGTTTAAGTTATTTTAAAGGAAGTGAATGGGGTAGGGCTGCCTCATCATGGGAAGACCTGCTTCACTATGAACCCCACAATCAAGAAGTCCGTACTCTGCTCCCTCAAGCCTATTATATCTTAGCTGTTGAATATAATCGAGTAGGCCAGTCAAGCTTGGGACAAACTGCTTTTAGGAAGGCTTTGAGTGTTAATAAAAATTCTGGGATATGGCTTCCTGGATCTATGAGAGTTTTGGCTGACTATTATAGAGAAAAAGGAATGAATAGAGAATCATTGGCAGCCTATCAAGAAGCTATAGAACTCAAACCAAATGATGCTCAAGCATACTTAGGCCTAGGAATCACTTATTGGAGAATGAATGAAACTGGCTTAGCAAAGGCTGCTTGGGCGAGATCAATGGAAATAGATCCTATAAATAACGATGCTCGTGGTTGGCTTTTATTGGCTGGAAAAACTTCGAGTTAATTCTAGTCAATTTTCTTATGAATCTCAAGATTAAAGTCTTATTCATATTTTCACTTAGTTTAGTATTCTTTCTCGCTTGTGAAGATGAAGAAGGAAAAGATCGCCCTAAAGAACTTGTAGGTACATGGTATCTACATGAAGCTAATAGTTCATTAGAACTGACTTCCAAGATAGATCAGACCGCGCTAGACCCTTTTTCAAAGGGTACTTCTTCACTTTCAGTAAAAGGAAATTCGTCTGATATATTACTTAATCATATGATGTTGCAATATGATCCTTATTCTGGGGAAGAAGCATTTATATTATCAAATCGTCCATTTTTTGATGATTTTTCAGATGATGATATCTTTCCAAGTATTCTATTGATTTTAGGTAAGGATGATATGGGAGAACAAATAGCCTATATGCAGGCCATGTTTTCTCCAGATGAATATGGGATTTATATTAATGAATCTGATTTTGTATATGATAAAGATAATCATTCTATACAAATAGCCGATACGCTATTTGCTATGAATATGGTAACCGGGGAACCGGACCAATCAGATTATCATGTGCTTTATGGAACATATCAGGCTAAAACAATTAATCTTAGTGCAAATATCCCCAAGGGTTTTGATTTTCCGTTGGGTTCACAAGAAATAGTTAGTGATCAAGAATCAATGATACTTGAAGAAAATGGTCAAGCCACTATGAGTCATATTGATAGTTATGATGGAACTAAGTATGATGAGTTAGGAGAGTGGCATGTTGAAGGAAAAACTCTTTACATAATCGTAGAGATTATAGATGATTATGATGGATCTACTGAAATCGACTCCATTGTAGCAACCTATATGGTAAATGGATCTGACCTTACATTAAATGAAGAGGGGGATTTTTGCGAAGGTGAATCTCCTGATGATTTTGATGAATTAAGTTGTTATAATTATTTTGAATTGATGTTTGCTCTACAACTTAATTCAATATTAGAAACAAATGCTCTTTTAGAGTTGAAATTAAATAAAACACCTCATTCAGCAAAACGCATAAATATGAATAGATTTAATGTTGATCAGATAATGGATCAATTCAGACAATTCAAGTTGAAATAAAGACTATTTCTCAACTAGGGGTGTACATCATATTTACTTTTCTATTGGGAAGTGCCCTAATTTTATTACCCATATGAAGTATTTAATTCTATTAATTACTGTGTTCTCAATATTGAATGCGCAACATCCCGGCGATATTGAAGTTCGCCGTGGTGCAGATGCGTTTTACAATTATGAATATGAACGAAGTGTCAAAGTTCTTAATTCTGCTCGCAAAAAATATCCGGGTCATCCAGGTGTCCATGTTGCGTGGGTAGCAGCAAAGTGGCGGAGTGATGAATCAACGCTCTTAAAGCGTGAAGTGTATAAAAATTTTGAGAGTAATCTTGATGATATAGAGCTTGTATATGATTCTCTATTATCTGAGAACCCATCAGATCCTGATTATCTTTTGTATTATGGCACAACAAAAGGTCTCAAAGCACGAATATTATTAGGTCAAAAGAAATGGATTCCTACGCTGATATCTGCATATAGAGGCTTCCGTATTGTTCAGAAAGTTGAGCAAATGGACTCAACTTTACTTGATCTATATCTTCCGATTGGAATAGTTGAATATTATGCTGGGATGAGCAATGTGCTTTTGAAGGCAGGGGCAGAGCTCTTCGGTTTAGAGGCATCCAAGAAAGAGGGTTTAAGGAAAATGGAAATCGCAGCGACGCAAAGTCCTTGGGCATGGACTGAGGCGATGAGCATATTATCCTTTATATATCAGTTTGTTGATATTGATGTCGAAAGAGGATATTTGCTGAGTAAAAAATTAGTAGAAAAATATCCAAATAATTATGATTACAAGATTCATTATGTTCAAAGCCTGCTTCAAAAAGGAGAATTAAAGTTAGCAGAAGAGAAACTTAGAAAATTAAATGTTTCTCTCCTTGAGCAGCGACCTCGCCATCAAGAATTATTTACTTCTTATGTACATTATCTTTGGGCATACTATTATTATTTGAATGGCGATGAAGCAAGAGCCTTAAATTTTTCAAACCTCAGTATTGATAATTACTATTCAGATTTGGATGCATTTTTAGGAGAAGCATACCTACTTAAAGGAAAAATTATGGATAAACGAGGTAAGCGTATGGAAGCTGTAATTGCATATAAGAAGTGTATCAAATTGGGAAACTATACATATGCCATTCAATTGGCTAAAAAATATTTAGATGATCCTTTTCAACAATAGACTTTTGTAATTTTCGCCCTTAAATAATGATTAAAAGAAGAAAAACAAGAGAAGTTAAGGTTGGAAACCTAATTGTTGGTGGTGAGCATGCGGTTACCGTACAGTCTATGACCACAACAAAAACCCACGATATTAAAGCAACTCTAAAGGAAGTTGAACGATTAGAAGAAGCAGGATGCCAAATCATCCGAATCACGGTGCCTGATCAACCTGCAGCTGATGCGTTGTATGAGATAAAGAAAAAGATGAATGTTCCACTTGTAGCGGATATACATTTCAATTATCGTATGGCTCTCGAAGCGGTAGATGCAGGTGCGGATAAAATCAGGATTAATCCTGGAAACATTGGGGGAAAGAAGAAAGTAAAAGAAGTTTTAGACAAAGTTAGTGGTGCAGGGCTCCCTATTAGAATTGGCGTCAATGCAGGTAGTTTAGAAAAAGATCTTATTGAGAAGTATGGATTCCCGACACCTGAAGCTATGGTTGAAAGCGCCAAGCGTCATATTGATATTTGTCAAGAGTACAGTTTTAATGATATTATTGTATCCCTTAAAGCATCTGATGTTAATCTTATGATGTCTTCTTATGAGCTTTTTTCGAAAACATATGATTATCCGCTCCATTTAGGCGTAACGGAGGCTGGCCCAACTAAGTCAGGTTCGATCAAATCTTCTGTTGGAATCGGTACTTTATTGGCAAAAGGAATTGGTGATACAATTCGGGTAAGTTTAACAGACGATCCTGTAGAAGAAGTTCATGTAGGGTTTGAAATATTAAAATCTCTTGGATTAGCATCTAAAGGTGTTACTATTGTTGCTTGTCCCACTTGTGGTAGATTAGAGGTGGATTTATTTAAAATCGCTGGTACAATGGAAGAAAAATTAAAAGATGTTAAAACCCCTATGACGGTTGCCCTTATGGGCTGTGCTGTTAATGGGCCAGGTGAAGCATCACACACAGATCTCGGAATCGCATTTGGTAAAGGTGCCGGACATTTGTATTATCAGGGCGAAAATCGAGGTAAGGTTTCTGAAGATCAAGCTATGGATAAGCTAGAAGAAATGATTTCAGAGTTTGAAACAAGTAAACAAGAAGAATGATATGAAGTTTTTAATTACTCTTATTTTTTCATTGATGTTATTACCTGCTCAGGTAAAGAAGGAAGATCACACTCCAAGTGCGATTTCTGTTTACTGGAAAACATTAGAACCAAAGGAAAAAGAGATTTTTCTTTTCTCTTATCTTACTCAGGTCTATGATACACATCAGAAAATGATTGATGCTTTAGGGTACGGTGATGTGACAACATGGTATTATGATAATAGAGCTGAATTAATTTATGGTATTTTTGACCAAGTGAATCAGTCAGGTATGCGAGAGTATATAGGATGGATTGATGAGTACTACAAGCACGAAGAATTTGCTGGGAATTCTTTCGACGATGCTTTATCTTTTGCATTTCGCTTCCAGCAAGCAGCTGGTGAAACAATTTGGGAAAAATATGAGAATCTCAAATTTGGGAAAATAAAACCGGAAAATTAATGTCGATATATCGTCCAAAATTCTTACTAGAGTGGTTGGATATAAAGCGGGAAGGGGGTTATAAACTTTTGTTTAAGAAAAAAGGGTGGCAAGTTTTCGCAGCCTTTATTCTTTATTATCTCATTAGAGATTCAATATTATATATACTGATTCCATATTTAGGCTACACAACATTTAAAGGTTGTTTCTAATACTACATTTCAAATGTTGTATTAAATTATATTGCAGTTATAATGAATTCATCTAAATATATAGAATTTTCTGAAGCAACATTGTTGTTAAATCACCTTAAAACAATTAATCCAGAATATGGTATTGAAATTATTTTACCTCAACAGCGTTGGCCAAATCTCAAATTAAATCAAACAACTGATGTTATGAAAATGATACATCAACATCGTGAAGTATATTTAAATGCATCTACTAATGATCTTGGAATGATATATCATACTGAAGCTAGTGGTTATGCTGATCTTTGGATCCATATCTTAGACGAAAATAAAAATATTATAGGTTTATCTATTAATAAACTTTTTGAAGTAAATCAAAACCCTCTAAACTACTTTCAAGCATGTATGTTGAGTAGAGATATTCAAAATTTGGGAATTTACCCATTATTGCAGGATCTAAGGATTGCAATTTTTCCAGCAAATCATATTTTATGTCGAACACAAAACCCAATTGTGTATAAAAAATATCAAGAATTCTGTTATAAGCATGGAATGTCAATTTCACCAACGTTAGATAAAATTTATCCACAATCTATTGATATTGTTAAAGCAGCGGGTTTTAATATAGATGATCAATCAGTATCTCGTAATGCTATAAATGGAGAAGTATTAAAAGAGACACCCATCCCAGATCAAGAGATTGCTTCATTATGGGAGCGCATTAATATTGCAAATGGAGATTTATTGGTAATTATTTGTTACAAATAGTTATTTATTTTAAATAAGTAATTGGTTTCCATTCTTCTGTTAATTTTCCAGAAGCTTTTATATAGTAAACCCCAGATGCAACTTTATTTCTAGAGTCATCGATCCCATTCCAAGTGAAGGTATGATTCCCTGGAGAAAGATCACCTGAATGTAGTCTAATAATTCTTCTGCCATTGAGATTAATTATATCAATATTAACGGGTGAATTATTTAATTTATATATTGAAAACTTCACTACCCCATTAAAAGGATTAGGGTAAGGGTCATTTAAAATAAATTCTACGGGAACAGTTATATCAGTTCCAGGTTCACCATCTTCAACAGTTAAAAAATAATCCCAATTGCCGCCAGTTGTATCTTGGCTTACTATAGAAAGGTGAATAGATTGAAGATTCTCTGGATCGATATTTATTGATGGACCGGATATCACTCTATATGAATTATCATTCTTTTTAAGGATAGCATTTAGTTGTAGATCTGAAAAGATGCCACTTTTATTATATAGATTAACTGATACAGGCTTTTGAGAAACAATTCTAACATATTGACTCCCAAAACGTGATAACCTTGTTGACTTAACGGTATCTTGATTGCCAATTTGGAAATTAATGGTTTCTAAGATAGTTGGNCCATTCACTGGATAATCTTGAGCTTCTTCATAAGAAAATTNTTCAGTTCCAGTAGATGACATTATTTGATTTGCCACAGACATGCCATTTAAGGCNTGTTGAAATGAATATCCTATNGTTTTCAAGGCTTCTTCNATTGCTAAATGTGATCCGTCCTTTTCTCTACTATTTGATTTTGTAGAGGCNTCCACGATTTTTCGGATAGNATTCGTTCCNCCCATGTGCTGTTCTATATATTCAAAAAAGATGAAAGAACCATACCAATGGAACCCACTTTCGTCCAATGATCTATGGGGATATTTAAACCAATCTTCCATGTATTGATAACAATCATTGATTTCGTCAAAAATTTCTTCTTCCATCCAAATGGCTGAAGATTCAAGGAGCCATGGCTTTTCCCATCCATCATATCCGAATTGAATTGCATGATAATATTCGTGTGCTGCAGTTACTTTTATATTTTCAATTTCTTCTAAAACAAAATTTTTATAATTATTTCTAATAGCCATATAGCTTGTAAACGCATTTTTTTCTACTCGTGACTCTGATTTTTCGTTATCTCCTTTACCTTGTGCATATTCTTCTGGTTGTACATATCCATAATATTTTGAGGGTATCGAACGGATGTAGATATCATAGTGATCAGATCCTCCTTTATCCCGAGATGTTGAATAATATCCATCTCCAGGAGGTTTAGTGTAGCCCATTTGATCATGAAGCCTATTTGAAACATAATCAAAAATTTCAATGACTGATTCAATGTAATCTGGCAACAAATTATTATTTTGATCTTTAGTATCAATAGCATGAAAACCAGAAGTTGTATAATGCAGTCTGAAATGGCCACTATCGATGAATTTATCTAAGCCAGCAGACTCTGATCGTTTTGCTCCACCTCGAGTTACCAATTGGCTACTAAAATTAAAACCAACCTCCTCTAATTTTTTCTTATCATCATAATCTATATTTTGACCATTTTTAGCTATTTCTAGTAAATAGGGGGTAAGGTGGTGATTATTAGTTTTTACGTCTGTGAAGGCGTTGAAAACAGTTTCTATGGACTGTTTAACATTCTGTGCACTTAAATCAATTGATAGAATGAAAATCAGTATGAATGACCTCATCGATCATCTTCCTCTTGAGTCTTCTGTCGTTTTCGATAAAGGTAAAATCGAATAAATAAAGCCATAAAAAGTATTCCAACAACATAGAACCAAGCAAAGTAGGGTAGATTTTCTTTCATTTTGCTTTATATATTATGAATTGTTCATAGCAATAGGCTATTAGTATAAGGCTAAACCCAACTGGGATTTCCCAACCTTTTTGGTTATTCCTTTTCAATAATCCAACACCCACGATACTAGAGCCAGTAAAATAAAGTCCCTTTATCCAAGATTTAGATCTATTATCGTCTACATTCTTTTTGTTAGAGCGATTAGGCCTCTCAGCTTCGATTGAAGCTAATACATTTGATAATGGAAATCGCAAAGCCACGAGCAGTCTACTGCTAGAATCATCAAAGTAAAATTCAAAATCTTCAACAGGTAACTTCATTTTGAAGCCTATTTGGATAGATTCTCCTGTATTCACGATTTCAATATTTGAGATTGGATACTCAATTCGGGTCTTTTCTAATGCTATTGCGTCGCCAGTAGCATTATGGATTGTCATATAATACCAAGAATTAGTGTCATTGTACCATCCTGTCACTTGAGACTTATCAAGTGCTATATCTGACAAAATATTAATAGATATGCCATTTTTTTTTGACGATATAGATATTTGGCTAATTTGTTTAGTTTGGCTAAAAACTATATTGAGGAGGAATAATATGAGGATGCTTCTTTTCATTCTTTTATTTTATTTTTGTATTCCTTAATTCCTTTTTGCAAACCTTCAATAATCGCTTCCATAATAGTATCCGATCGGATATTATTAATTATATTTAATACCAATATGGGATAAACTTCTTGGGGTAAGATTGGTTCCAATTCTTCAAAAGGATCTTCTTCATCAATGATATCATCAATTGATAAACCAGAATCCAGTTTGTTTTGGAGTTTTTCTTGTATTGCATAGACATATGAAGTTAATTCTTCATTTGATAGATGAATGAGGTCCTTAGTTTTCATATTCGAAAGGTTCATAGAGCACCTGAATTTAGTTGGAATATTGGAGCTGTGAAATTGAGATTTAGACATTGAACACCATTCGATAGTCAAAGTAATTTCTATAACATAATGAGAATACCTCGGAACATCTTTCTCATATTTGCATTTGTCTCAATCTCGACAACTTCGGTTTTCTCTCAGATCAAGAATCAAGGTGCAATAGGATCTGTAACCATCGACGGTAAAGTATGGAATCAAATTGCTATGCGCCCCGTTATTCCATTTGGTAAATGGGGAGTAGCACTTGACCTAGTTTTTTATTTTGATGCAGAGGGTAATATTCGCTCCGATGAATGGGACTTCTCATCGGGAAATGCAATTAAAAATACTCTTATAGATAAAATTTATTATATCCGCTATGGCTTTCCTGGTAGCCCCACATATGCCAAGATCGGCGCTTTAGATCGTGTAGATTTAGGTTACGGAATTCTAGTAAGTGGGTATGCTAATAATATGCTTTACCCCCAGGATAGAAAGGTCGGACTAAACTTTGAAAAAAACTCTAAATATAGTAATATAGAGATATTCATAAATGACTTTAAGGAAAACATAGGGGTAATAGGTGGTAGATATACAACTAAGAAGCTTTTGGGATTACCTATTGGCTTTTCAATTGTATCGGATCGAAATCAATTTTTAGGCCTTAAAGATAGTGATGGCGATGGACGTCCGAATGTCGTGGATGATTTTCCAAATGATGATACATGGTGGGTTGATACTGATGGCGATGGTATTGCTGATAATGATCCAGGAGAATTAGATATTGATGGCGATGGTATTACTGATACGCTGGATAGTCGAATTCCGGGGTATACAGGCGAGACTGTGATATTAGACAATGACATTTTACGCAAAGGTGAGCCCATTAATTTATCGAAGGATAAAGATAAAATTATGGCATTTGCAATTGACATCGGTTATCCTTTGTTAAAAAAGGATAAGATCTCCTTATCGATTTATGCTCAAATGGCTCAGATGATAGGCAATACTGCTGATCCAGCCTCTGAAAATATTTTGACTTTAGGGCGTGGGCTGGTTCCCTTTGGATTATCATCAACATTTGGACCAGCTAGATTTAATTTTGAGTATCGAATAATTCCTGATGGTCGTTTTGAATTTAATTATTGGAATCGCCTATATGAGATTGAAAGAGTTTCTTTAACAAAAACAAGTAACAACCAAATTAATTTAAAAACAAAAGAGTCTCGCTTGGGCCGCTTTGGAGAGCAAAAAGGTTATTTCACTCGATTAAGACTTAACATGGGCTCTTTGATTGAAGCAGGTGCCTCATACCATGATATGCTTGGTGATATTTGGTCGCTAAATGATCAAAGCTATGTTCAAAAGAAAAATCAAACATTTCTTGCTTCATTGAGGTTAAAAAAATCAATCAGCAGAATAAAATATGCCTATANATTTTATCAGCAGAGAAATGTGCCAAATCCCTTTAAATTCATTTATACGGAGAGTACGATCTTAGGTTATCAAGTTGGAATTTCTATGGGAAATGGNATTGTGCTAAGTTATACTTTTCGACGCTCATTTCGCGACCAAAATGGAGACGGAGAGATTAGTGGAGATAATGAGACAATTGATATAACCTCTATTGAAACTTCTTTCTCTTTNTAATGCCTATGAAAAGTCAAGATATTAGAAACGCATTTATTGATTTTTTTAAAAGTAAAGATCATAAGTTTGTCCGCAGTTCGCCTGTAGTGCCAATCGATGATCCTACATTGTTGTTTACCAATGCAGGGATGAATCAATTTAAACCAATATTCCTTAATGAGCAAAAAGCAGAGCACCCAAGAGTAGTCAATAGTCAAAAATGTATTCGTGTTAGTGGAAAACATAATGATCTTGAAGAAGTTGGGATAGATAACTTTCACCATACTTTTTTTGAAATGTTAGGCAACTGGTCTTTTGGTGATTATTACAAAGCAGAAGCTATTAAGTGGGCTTGGGAATTATTTACTGAAGTCTGGGGTTTGGATAAAAATCGACTTTGGGTCACTGTATTTTACGAAGATGAAGAAGCGTATAAATTATGGCCTAAGGTTACGGATATTGATCCTGCTCGTGTATTAAAATGCGGTAAGAAAGATAATTTCTGGGAAATGGGTGAGACCGGGCCTTGTGGTCCTTGTTCAGAAATTCATTATTTTATCGGGGAGGATTTAAATATGCAGAGCGCCGATGGTGTTAATTCTTCTGATCAATTTTGGGAATTATGGAATTTAGTTTTTATTCAAAATAATCGTCTAGATAATGGCGACTTAGAATCTTTGCCTGCCAAGCATGTAGATACTGGAGCAGGATTTGAAAGGATTGCATCGGTTTTACAAAAAACTTACAATAATTATACAACAGATCTATTTATGCCAATTATCAAACAGACAGAAAAGCTTACANGNTCAAAATTTGTTGATAATCCAGCCCCATTTCAAGTTATAGCTGATCATATCAGAATGTTAGGTTTCTCAATTGCGGATGGTTGTATGCCAAGTAATGAAGGCCGAGGATATGTTTTACGTAGGATTGTAAGAAGAGCGGCCCGATTTGGTCGATCTTTAGGCCAAGAAAAACCGTTTATTTTTAATCTTACAGATGTCCTTTGTGAGATTATGGGAGATTCTTTTCCAGAGATTATNGAAAAGAAGACTCATATCAAAAAAGTGATAGAATCAGAAGAAGTGTCTTTTGGTGATACGCTTGGGCGTGGATTAAATCATTTNGACAAAGTACTTAAGAATCTTAGTGGTAATAGTATTCCAGGCNCAGAAGCTTTTCGCCTATATGATACTTTTGGATTTCCGCTTGATTTGACGGAACTTATAGCAAGAGAGAAAGGTTTCTCAGTAGATGAGAAAGGGTTTAANAAAGAAATGGAAAAGCAGAAAGCTAAGGCAAAATCAACGGCTAAATTTACTCAAGAGACAAAAGAATTAAATTGGATTACTTTATCTAAGGGAGATGATTTCAGTTTTATTGGCTATAAAAAGACATCTGGAAAATCCCAAATAAGACGGTATGCGCAGCAAGGAGATCAGATATTAGTTGTAATGGATAAGACCCCGTTTTATGCTGAATCTGGAGGACAAATTGGTGATACGGGTACTATAAAAGGTTCTGATGTAGATTTAATTGTGAATGATGTAAAAAAGGATGGTGAGGAGTTTATTCACTACTGTACTGGGAGTATTGATAAGAAAGTCAAAGGAAGTGTCTCTTGCGAGGTTGATTTTGAACGTAGACAAAATATTAGAAAAAATCATACTGCTACGCATCTAATGCATCAGGCCCTAAAGGATGTTCTAGGTGAGCATGTGCAACAGGCTGGTTCATTAGTNCATCCAGATTATCTAAGATTTGATCTCTCACATTATGAAAAAATAACCAATGAACAAATNCGAGNAATTGAAAAAAATGTTAACTCGCAAATATTGTTAAATAATAGNTTAANTGTTTCAGTTAAACCTTTTGATGAAGCAAAAAAAGACGGCGCTATTGCGATGTTTGGTGAAAAATATGGNGAGGAAGTCCGAGTAATTACCATTGAAGATTACTCTAAGGAATTATGTGGTGGTACGCATGTCGATCGAACAGGCGACATAGGATTATTTAAAATAATTGAAGAATCTTCTTTAGCTGCTGGTGTTCGTCGNATTGTTGCAGTTACTGGTCAAAAGTCTNTTGAATATTNTCAAGAACAATCTAATGTTTTACAGAAAGTNCAATCTCAGCTNAATTGCGCCACAAATGATATTACTTCAAGAATCGATCAGCTAATCTTGCAAAAAAAATCTTTAGAGAAAGAATTAAAAGTCAATAAGAAAGCTGATGTTAGTCTTAATGTAAAAACTTTAATCAAAGATTCACATTTGGTAAGGAAACATTCGATTGTTATTAAAACAATTAATGCACAATCACTCGATGAATTAAAAGATATAGGTGCTTCTTTGTTGAATGTGTTGAAAAGTGGAGTAGGTATTCTTGGTGCTGAGGGTGAAAAACCTTCCGTTGTTATTGTTGTAACACAAGACTTGGTCAAGTTAGGAATTAAGGCTGGAGATTTAGCGAAAGATATTGGTTCGCTTATGGGTGGTGGTGGTGGTGGAAAACCTCATTTGGCAACCGCTGGAGGTCTTGATTCAGTAAAACTGAAAAAGGCAATGGACAAAAGTCTTGATATCATAAAAGAACTTATAGAAGGAAAAAGTTAATTATGCAGTACAAACAGGATGGTGATACGTATATCATTTATATTGAACAAAATGAACCTATTATGGAAACATTAACTCGATTTTGTAAAGATAATAATATTATAAATGCTCAATTATCTGGTATAGGAGCAATAAAAGATATTGAACTCGGTGCTTATGATTTGGAAAAACAGGAATATATCAAAAAACTTTATCCAGAAATATGGGAATTAACATCTTACCAAGGGAATGTTTTACTAAAAGATGGCGAACCCTTTATCCATGCTCATATCAATATATCAGATCATAGTTTGACAGGTAAAGGAGGCCATTTATTTGAAGCCCAAGTGGCTGCCGTGGGTGAATTTATATTGCGTAAGATTAACACAGATGGAAAACGTGAATTTGACCCCAATATTGGTCTAGCCTGTATGGCTTTTAACTAAGGAGAATTTTATGGATAAAACTGTTATTACCGATGCTCATGCGCCAAATCCAATTGGATCATACAATCAAGCTGTGATTTCTAATGGTTTTGTATTTACTGCGGGCCAGATCGCTATTAACCCAGATACCGGAAAATTAGTTGAGGGAAGTTTTAAAGATCGAGTGGACCAGGTTTTTAAGAATCTTTCTGCTATTTTAGAACGTGCAGATACAAATTTATCAAATGTGGTAAAGTTTACAGTTTTCTTGACTGATATGTCTTATTACGGGGATGTAAATGAAGTTTTTAATTCTTGGCTTGATGAAGGTAATGCGCCAGCCAGATCTCTTGTCGCTGTAAAAGGACTTCCAGCAGATACTGATGTTGAAATCGAGTGTATCGCAACAGTAAAATAAACTGATGTTTCGACCAATACTGATGTTGTTAATGATGGGGACAATCTTTAGTCAAACTCCTGATTCTACGCTCCAAAAATCACCATCAAAAGCAGTAAGATCGGCTCTTTTATTACCTGGTGGTGGTCAATTCTATAATGGTCAAAAATTTAAAGGGTTTTTACTTATGGGTGGCGCAGTAGTATCTGGTTTTTTATACGCAGATTATGCTAATAAATACCATAATTACACTGGTGTTGATACTTTTGAGAAAGAACGGTACTTAAAGCTTAGAAACAAATATGGTTGGTGGGTAGGATTTGTCTATATTTACGGTCTTCTTGATGCTATTGTTGAAGCCCATTTGCATCCATTTAATAAAGTTATGAATGAAGATCTAGAAAAATCTAAAGTGGAGGTTAGTAAAGAACAATGAGTAGTCAGCGCGAACAATGGGGATCTAAGCTTGGTTTTATACTTGCAGCATCAGGATCCGCAGTTGGAATTGGTAATATTTGGAAATACCCCTCTATGGCAGGTCAAAATGGAGGTGGAGCTTTTACTATTGTTTATTTAGCATGTATTCTCATTGTTGGACTATCTATTGTAGTTGCTGAATTTGTTATTGGAAGAAAAACTCAACTAAGCCCAGTTGGAGCATTTGAAAAATTGGCACCTGGAAGTAATTGGAAATGGGTAGGATTTCTTGGCGTTGCTTCTGCTTTTGTGATTCTTTCTTTTTATGGTGTAGTTGGAGGCTGGATATTAAAATATATTATTGATTCTATTTTAGGAGGTTTCAATAATTTATCAGGTAACCCTGAAGCAGCCGGTGCAGTATTTAACGGTTTCATTACAAGTACATATAGTCCCGTTCTCTACCAAGTCTTATTCATGGGTTTATGTATATTTGTAATAGTCCAAGGTGTAAAAGGCGGAATAGAAAAGTGGTCTAAAATATTGATGCCTATAATTATTGTTTTGTTGGCTGTTTTAGCTATTAGGGGTATGACTTTAGAAGGAGGAATGGAGGGACTTTCTTTTTTATTTAATCCTCGATTTGAAGATTTAACTGCTTCGGCTATTGTACTTGCATTGGGTCATTCATTTTTTACCGTTAGTCTGGGAATGGGTACAATGATAACCTATGGAAGTTACCTCAATAGGGAACAGAACTTAATGACATCAGCCCTTTGGGTTATTCTCTTGGATACTGCCATTGCCATGTTAGCAGGTGTAGCAATATTTACAACAGTATTTGCTTTGGGAGCCAACCCTGCTGAAGGTCCTGGGCTAATTTTTGTTATTTTACCATCTATATTCCCACAATTAGCGGGTGGTACTATTTGGGCTACCCTTTTCTTTATCCTGCTCTTTATGGCTGCATTAACCTCTGCTATATCTATTCTAGAAGTTGTTACAGCATATTTTATAGATCAAAAAGGATGGTCTAGGAAAAAAGCAACAATACAGTTTGGTTCTATCATTACTATTGTAGGCGTTTTTTGTTCTTTCTCATTAGGAGGAGGCGTTAATCTTACAGGATTTCTTGGGATGTCTTTCTTTGATGTAATGGATTATTTGTCATCAAAATATATGCTCCCAATAGGCGGTATGCTTACGGCTATATTTATTCTGCATAAATGGGGTTTAAAAGAATATATGAATGAGCTAAGAGAAGGAATGAATAATATGTCGGTTCCAGATAAATTGGTTAAGACATTCTTAATTATTGCTGCGACAATAGTTGGATTTATCATTTTTAATGAAATCTATTTTACTATAGCTGGAAAGGCTTTGATCGGATAAGTCTTGCTGGCTGAAAAGTATTTTCCCATAGGCTCCTCTCGGTATGAATCATTAGCCGGGTTATTCAATAAATTAGATGGCTTTATATCTCTTAAGCCTGAACGTTGGTTTTGGGTATTGACGATGGTGCTTTCCGGTGCCAATGTAGCTGGCCATATTAAGAATCGATGGTTGTATTGGGATTGGTCTACATTGTCTTTTTTTCTAGTAATAATCTTAATTATTGCACTTTGGTGGGATAGATATACGAATAGATCTTCAATTTTTCCTGAAAAAGTTGATTCGCTGAAATCTGCGTTATATGTTTTTGTTAGCGGTACTTTATTTTTTCTTATGGGCACAATTCCTTATGGTTTTGATTTATTATTTTTTAAATATGGCTTATCCTATATCATTTTTTTCTTAGTAGGGTATATGGTTTGGAGTATAGAAATAGATGTGCAGGATAAATCTGTACCTTCAAAAAATGAAATAGCAGCTAAACTTGGGATCATCATAGTCTTAACACTATTAAGTTCTGTCATTGGTTATTTTAATGATGATCCAATGATCAGTACCATAGCTGCAGTTTATAGCCCATTCCCAATAGTCGCATTAATCTTTCCTTCCGCTATTCGTCATATACAACGATGTCAGATGTACGTTGTTTTTATTCCTGCTATGTTTTTGAGTGTTCGATTCCCCTGGTTATTAATTATATTATTATTACTGTTTTGGTTACTAAGATATTTTCATTATTTCAGACATGGAGAAGTAAAGCCTTCATTCAAAGTTATCCTTCCTGACGTGATAGATAGCTAGATTCTTAGCGTATCGATGGATCGAATTAAATTACTTAGTTCTCTTAATTTAGATAAATTTATAGCACTTGATTTTGAAACGACGGGTCTTGATTTTGAATCCGATCGAATCATAGAAGTAGCCGCTATACTTTTTGTAGATGGTTTACCTTCTAAGAGGTATAATACTTTAGTCAACCCTGGCATCCCAATACCAAAATTAATTGAGCAAATCACAGGTATAACAAATGAGATGGTAGTGGATTCTCCTAAGGAAAAAGATATCATAGATGATTTGTTTAAGTTTATTGGAGACTATCCACTTGTTGCTCATAATACACCTTTTGATTTATCCTTTTTAAAATCTATAGCATCTCGTCATAATCATGATTATGACGAGGGGAAATACTATGATACACTAACTTTGTCGCGAGCATTTCTTTTTTTTCAACCAGCACATAATCTAAGTGCTATTTCTGATTATTATGGTTTTTCTACCGATGGGGCTCATCGTGCAGAATATGACACTGAAAATTGTGGAAAAATTTTTGTTGAATTAATTGAGGAGGCAGCTAGCTATAAATTAGATCTTATTTCACGAATAATATCATTATTGCAGCCTTTTAAATCTCATAATAAAGACCTTTTTATTGATTTAGGTAATCAATTGACAAAAGTTGGTGATCTAAAAAATGGATTGGTTAGATCAAATATAATTAAACCAATGAATAATAATTATTTTGATCATAAAGGAAATAACGAGATCAAAAATACGGATAGCAATGAAATATTTGGTCCCGGAGGAAAATTAAGTCGTTCCTTTGAAACATATGAGGATCGTCCAAATCAGGTGAAATATGCTCAATTTGTAGATGATATATTTTCATCTTCGGGTGGGATTGGCGTTGCTGAAGCGGGCACAGGATTGGGTAAGAGCATGGCATACTTGTATCCTGCTATAAAACTTAACAGCGTGAAGAATGATGATGGGCCAGTTGTGATTTCTTGTTATACCAAACATTTGCAAGATCAATTATTTATTAAAGACTTACCTCGATTGGCTAATTCGCTTGACACGTCTATACAAGCGGTAGTTATGAAAGGGCGCCAAAATTATATATGTAAATCTCGATTAGATTGGATTATTACAAGCGCAGAAAAAATCTTAAATGATGACGAAGTAATGTATTTAATCCCTTTGATGGTATGGTTAGAGCATACACTAACTGGTGATATGGATGAATGTCCTGGTTTTACGAATGGATTTACTTTTCGCATTATGGCATTAATTCAAAGTGAACCAGGTTTTTGCACTTCATCTATTTGTGCCAGAAATGGAGGTTGTTTCTTTGGTCCATTACGTAAAATGGTAAATCATGCTAATTTGATAGTGATTAATCATGCTTTACTGATATCTGAATCCAAAGCTCGGTTACTTAATGATGATAATCTCGGGTTTTTACCTGATTATCAAGCTGTAATTATTGACGAAGCACACAATCTTACTCAAGCTGCTTATCATCAGTTGACTTCAACATTAGATCAAAATTCAATGTTATATTTATTGGATCGAGTTGATCCTAAGCATAAACATTCCATTAGGTGGAGTAACCAATTAAAATCAATAGGTGGACTTCATCCACAAATTGAAGAACAAACAAAAGAATTAACACATGCAGTTTCAAGATGTCGAGATGCTCTAAAATCATTTTTTGATCAAATGGTGGGTAATTGTATCCATCAGTTTAATTCTGATGCACAATACTCAACCAAATTAATAATTGATGATCTAATTAATGAATTTGGATCATTAGCTAATGAATTAGAGTTATTGAATGGAAGTTATCATCTGGTTAGAAATAATATAAGAAAAATGCGTGAGTCACTACTCGATATTGATGAAACAAAAGAAGATTTTCTTGAATTACATCAATTATTAGATAGAGGAGAAGGGTTTGTAACTGATACTTTAAATCTTATTCAAATCATTACGACCAATCAGCAATATGATAACGTTTATTGGTACGAGGGTAGTTTTAAACGTTATAATGGGAATACTCAATTCATTCTATCAGTAAATATGTCACCAATTGATCTAGCGGAAGATTTGGCGTCAGGAATTTTTAAACCCATAAATTATTGTTTACTAACAAGCGCGACCTTGAGGACTGATTTAAGTTTTGATTATTATTTACAAAGGACGGGTTTAAATCGTGTAGAATTTGATGATGTCAAAATGGATGTATTTGAAAGTCCATTTCATTATAATGACCAAGTAGATTATTACCAATATGCAGGGCAAGATGGACAAAGCCCCGAAGTCTTAGCTAAATTGATATATCATTGTCATAAGAGGCACAATAAACGTATGATGGTTTTGTTTACTTCTAGAGCTCAATTAGAGAAGACATATGAATTAATATTGAGAAACTCCGGAGGGCGTGACTTGCCTATTTTTGCACAAAAAAGACAAACATCTCGCTCTGGTTTAATTAGAGGCATGCATCAATGCTCAAATGGTATTTTACTTGGAACAAATGCTTTTTGGGAAGGAGTTGATTTCCCAGGCGATCTGCTAGAAGTTTTGATTATCGTCAAAATGCCATTTGACGTTCCAACTGAACCCATAGTAAAAGCATTTGGTGATTTAATTGAAGGTCAGGGAGGTAATCGGTTTATGGATTATGCTTTACCAGAATCTGTTATTCGTTTTCGTCAAGGTTTTGGTCGACTAATAAGGACTAGTTACGATGAAGGAATTTTTATAGTAATGGATGATCGTATAGTTAATAAACGTTATGGTAAAGCATTCAGTGATATAATACCAGTTCATTTAAATAGATTTACAGATATAACCAACGTTGGTTAATTTTTAATTTTCTATTTAACCTAATAATTTTACCCCAGTCAATAACCTCACACCGCTTGTTCGATATTCATAAAAAAGCCTACATTGTCTGATGGGTACAGTACTTATTTCAGATAGTTCATTATCTTGGAGGACTTTTGATTGCCTTTTCGATGGTACTGCCCATTTTCGTTTATCCCGTGAAGCGAAAAAATCAATACTAGATTCTCATCAATTACTAAATGATATTATTGATACTGGTGATCAGATCTATGGTGTTAACACGGGCTTTGGTAAACTAAGTAATATCTCAATTAAAATTGAAGATTTGAAACAGTTGCAATTGAATTTAGTAAAATCCCATGCTTGTGGTGTCGGTAAGCCCTTAGGGTTGGGGGTTACTCGAATTACAATGGTATTAAAACTCATGACATGGGCGAAAGGATATAGTGGAATTAGTCCAAAACTTTCTCAATTATTGCTGGATATGCTTAATAACGATATTCTGCCCGTCATTCCAAGAAAAGGTTCTGTTGGAGCATCAGGTGATTTAGCACCCTTGGCTCATATGGCTTGTGCTATGATTGGAGAAGGAGATGTATTTTTCCAAGATAGAATTACATCTGCAAGAAATGCTCTAAGAAAAAGTGGATTAAAGCCCATTGTCCTAGGACCCAAAGAAGGATTGAGCCTTCTCAATGGAACTCATGTCTCAACTGCGTTAGCTATCCGTTCATTGTCCGAATCAAAAAAATTGTTAACATTAGCAGATATTTCTGGTGCACTATCAACTGAGGCAAGTTTATCAAGTATGATGCCATTTGATCCAAAAATTCATAAACTAAAAAAACATAAAGGTCAATTGGATGCAGCCACAAATGTTTTTCGCTTATTGAAGTCTAGTGAAGTAGTTAAGTCACATCAGAACTGTGATAGAGTTCAAGACCCTTATTCTATTAGATGTATACCTCATGTTCATGGCTCCAGTCGAGAAATCTTTAGTAGTGTAGAGAAAATTATTGATAATGAATTGAATTCAGTATCAGATAATCCTTTGATTTTCCCTAATGGAAAAGTTATGAATTCAGGTCACTTTCATGCAGAACCAGTAGCTCAAGCTATTGATAGTCTTTCAATCGCGATGGCAGAAATAGGCGCTATTGCTGAGAGACGAATCCATTTCCTCATGAAGGGGGTAGATGGTAAAGTCCCCTTGTTCGGAGCAAAAGAACCAGGAATAGAATCAGGTTTTATGTTAGCACATGTAACTGCGGCAGCTCTTGCATCAGAAAATAAAACGTTAGCCCATCCTGCGAGTATTGACTCTATTTCGACTTCTGCAGGACAAGAAGACTTTGTAAGTATGGCGCCATGGTCAGGGATATCGTGTCTTCAAATATTAAAGAATGTTAGAAGGATTCTTGCCATTGAATTATTAGTAGCGACTAATATTAATTATAGATTTCATAAAAAATATTCTTCTGGAAGTGGATTAAAACCTGTAATAACATTATTTAAAAGAGAAAAATTATTAACAAAAAATGATCATGTTCTTTCTCAAGATCTAGTTTTAATTAATAAACTAATTACTTCTGGAAAAATTATTCAGAATGTAAAAAAAGTAATTAACTTGGTATAAAATTATGAAAAATAGACCACCGTTCAATAAAGCATTTACATTTGATGATGTACTACTTATTCCGAAAAAATCAAATGTCCTTCCTAAGGATGTAAATCTCCAAACACGATTAACTCGTGAAATTTCAATGAATATCCCATTAATATCTGCAGCTATGGATACTGTTACTGAAAATGATATGGCTGTTGCTCTTGCTCGTCATGGTGGAATAGGAATTATTCATAAAAATCTTTCAATTAATAAGCAAGTTTTGATGGTGGATAGGGTAAAAAGATCTGAAAGCGGTATGATATCTAATCCAGTAACGCTTTCAGCTAACAAAACAATTAGTGATGCAAAAAAAGTAATGTCTAATTATCATATCAGCGGGTTACCTGTTGTAGAAAAAGATAAACTGGTCGGAATCATTACTAATAGAGATATAAGATTTGAAACAGACAATAGCCTTTCTGTTAAAGATAGGATGACTTCTGATAAACTAGTTACTGTTGCTGAAG
>NZWI01000034.1 GCA_002701875.1 Fidelibacterota bacterium | reverse complement strand
AAGCTTTCGTATTTAAAATAATAATGAGAGCCTATAATTGTAAATAACGGCATAAATCCTATAAGAATTCCTGTTTCGCTACTTGTAATAGTAACTTGAGCCCAGCTAATCAAGTAGAAAGGCAAAGATGTGCCTGTTAAAGCAAGAATAAACAATAATTTAAAATTATCTCGTTATTACTATGACTATGGATCTAATAGTGAAACTATAATAACTGCCCTTAAAGAAGAGGGCGAAGATGCAATTAATCGAGTTTTAGAAATTTTGCAAAATCGCATCGATCAATTTGGTGTAGCTGAACCAACAATTCAAAAACAAGGGAATCAACGCATTATAGTTGAATTAGCCGGAGTTCAAGAGTCTGAGAGAGCAAGAGCTCTTTTAGAAAGCACAGCACTTCTTGAATTTTATCTGGTAAAAGAAGTAACCACAACTAATGATTTAATGATTAAAATTGATCAATCCCTTAAAGGAAATGAAGTAGTTGCTGAAGTTTCAAAGTCAACTGAGTCAAGTCAAGAGATTGCACCAATAGATGAAGACGAAACTGTTTCTGTCACTGAATTATTTGGTGAAATAGAAAAAAATAATTCAGACGATGTCACAGGTAATGACGTTGCTGAAAATATGGTTTCTGATAGACCATTTTCATCATTATTAAGAAATTTAGGAAGAACTATAGGTGTACCTGAAAAAAATGCCTACGCTGTAAGAAAAATATTAGAAACCCCCGAAGCAAAAGAAAGATTGGCTTCAGCTGGCGGAACATTTCTTTTTAGTCATAAAACAGAAGAATATCCTAGTGCGGATGGCAATCTTGAAAAAATGTATGGTTTATATTTATTGGAAGATCGCGCAGAACTTACTGGTGGTGTTGTAGAAGAAGCTAAAGCAAATCTTGGACCCCAAGGAAGCACATCTGCTGGGCAACCAATTGTTAATTTGTCTATGAATTCTGATGGTGCTAGAAAATGGGCTATTATTACCGGATCCAATGTAGGGCGCCAAGTAGCTATTGTTTTAGATAATAAAGTTCATATGGCACCTAATATTAGAGAAAAGATATCTGGAGGGGGAACACTAATTGAAGGGTTCGCAAATATTAATGAGGCAAAAGATATAGCCATTGTACTACGTGCCGGTGCATTGCCAGCTCCGGTAGATATCATTGAAGAAAGAGTTGTTGGTCCATCGCTTGGGGCTGACTCTGTTCGCCAGGGTACTCAATCCGTATTGATTGGGCTTGGGTTAGTTCTGTTATTTATGTTGTTCTACTATCGATTAGCTGGAACTATTGCTGATTTTGCATTAATATGGAATATNATACTAGTGCTTGCTATTCTGGCTTCTTTACAAGCTACTTTAACCTTACCTGGAATCGCGGGTTTAATATTAACGGTTGGGATGTCTATTGATGCTAATGTTATTATTTTTGAACGAATACGCGAAGAACTCAACAAAGGTAAAACTCCCAAGGCAGCTATAGATGGTGGATATGAAAGAGCATTAACTACGATCATAGATGCTAATGTCACTACTCTAATTGCCGCACTAGTCTTATGGCAATTTGGAACAGGTCCTATAAAAGGATTTGCTACTGTTCTATTTTGGGGAATCCTAATTTCCATGTTTACAGCCATTTTTGTAACACGAACCATATTTAATTATTTTGCGAGCCGCAAAGGACTAACCAAGTTGAGCATATGAGAATAATTAAAGAAACGCATATTGATTTTATGCGTCAACGCAAAATAGCCTTGATTTTATCTTCATTAATTATCCTTTCAGGGTTGGGCTCACTTGTAATTAATGGTGGCCCAAAACTTAGTATAGATTTTAAGGGCGGAACTCTCGTGAATTTACAATATCTTGAACCTGTAGAATTAAGCGAAGTACGTAATGNACTAGGTNATATTAATCTTGATGGTCAAATTTTTGATTTTAGTAGGGAAGAATTAAAATATTTTGGCAGTAAATCAGCTATTTCAGTACGAGTTCCTTATATTGAAGGTTCCCCAACTAATTTTGGACAGAAAATAGCCGATCATCTATATGATTCTTTCTCAGAAAAAGTCCCAACTGATAAAGCATCATTCATATTATATAAAGGCACTGTTGGACCTAAGATTGGGTCAGAATTAAGTGGTAAAGCACTTATGGCTATTATTTCTGCGTTAGGACTAATCCTAGTATATATTTCTATCAGATTTGAATTTAGATTTGCTATTGGTGCAATTGCAGCACTCACTCATGATATATTTATTACATTAGGACTTTTTTCATTATTAGGTTATGAAATAAGCTTACCTATTATTGCTGCATTCTTAACTATNGTAGGGTATTCTTTGAATGATACCATTGTTATNTTTGATAGAATTAGAGAAAATTTGAAAGTACTAAAACGAGAAACGTACACAAAAATTATAAACCAAAGTATTAATGAATCCCTATCCAGAACAATTGTCACTTCTCTAACCACTTTTGTTGTTGTAATGGTACTCTGGTTATTTGGAGGTGAAGTTATTCATAACTTTGCACTCGCAATGATCATTGGAGTTATTGTTGGAACATACTCTTCCATATATGTTGCCAGCCCTATTGTCATTTATTTGCACGATAGAGCTGCAAAGTAGAGATTGATTATATTTTATTAATTTCTAAATATGGTGCTTTCGCGGTT
This sequence comes from Fidelibacterota bacterium, assembly GCA_002701875.1. Lineage (GTDB taxonomy): Bacteria > Fidelibacterota > Marinisomatia > Marinisomatales > TCS55. The sequence goes on along the minus strand of NZWI01000034.1, from coordinate 5,862 downwards.
AAACCAATTAACACACCATACTATTGCTAGACCTGCTAATACAATAAGAGATAAATAAACTTCGACCATATACCAGGGATTGATCGTCCCAGCAATAATATCCTTTGAAGCAAGAGATACATTTAGGATNGGAATTAATGATGTAACTGCATTCAGCTCGATTCCAGGTAGTGTTCCAATAAGAGCAGGAAAGATTATCGCAATATTTAATGGCCCCACAATGCTCTGTGCTTCTTTGAATGATTTAGCATAAATAGATAAACCTAATAGTAACGCACTAAAAAAAGCAGAAATTGGTATAATCAATGACATCATAAGAATAACCGTTTTAGCACTAAGTATCACATTGACAACCTCTAGTACCCATGGTTCTATATCAGGGAATGTTTGGATTCCAAAATACATTCCACCCAAAGCAATAAATGCGGTAATAATTGCTGCCAACATAACAACTAGAAATTTTCCTAATACCACATCAAGCCTTGTAGCAGGTGAAGATAATATTGTTTCAAGAGTGCCTCTCTCCTTTTCACCAGCCCCTAAATCTAAGGCTGGATACATGGCACCCATAAATCCAAAAATGATAAAGAAATACGGAAGGAATCCTCCTACAAATTTTCCAAGCTTTTCTTGTGTAGAGGCAACATCTTTATACTCAATTTGGTAAGCTTTCACAATATCAGGCTTCAGGTTAAGCTGATTCATTCGTTTTGTAATAATTTNATTTTCTTGTGCAGTTAATAGAGACTTAATCCGGTCCCTAGTAATTCCAAAAGAATCCGTCCCTTTAAACTTAATAATAATTGGTGCTTGTTTATTTTGATCTATCGATTTTTGATATTCACGATTTACATAAATAGCAGCATCTAGGTATTCATTTTGGATATATGAATCGACACTATCAGCAGTAATTTGATCTAATATGATCACATTATCTAAGTCTGCAAACGCTTGATATAATTCTGGCGCATGCTCCTGCCCAAAAAAGCTGACCTTCATCTGCTGTTCTGTTGCCTTTTCAGCTTGTTGACTTTGTATCGTATAAACAACACCGAATAATCCTGGGATTAAAACAAATGGGAGGACAATCATCATGATAATAGTTCGACGATCACGAGTAATATCAGTTAATTCTTTTTTAGCAATAGTAAGAAATTTCATCTGATTATTCTCCTACTCGATATATAAATTCTTCTTCAAATGTTGATTTTGTCATTTCTGATTTGAATTTATCTAATGTATCATTAAAGAATAGTTTACCTTTATATATTATAGAGATGTCATCGCATAATTGATTCACTTCACCCATACGATGACTTGAAAAAATTACTGTCTTGCCCTCTTCTCGACAGTCACGAATCAAATCCATGATCGCTCTAGATGTCATTACATCCAAACCAGATGTTGGCTCATCAAACACCATCACTGATGGATTATGAATCATTGTCCGTGCAATAGATGTCTTTTGTTTCATTCCTGTACTAAGGCGAGAAATTCGACGATCAGCAAAGCTATTCATATCTAAGGCATCAAATAAATAGTCTTTTCTTTTATTGAAATCCTCTTTATTCATTCCATACAGATCTGCAATATATTTAACCATTTCAGTTGGAGTAAGCCTATCATAAAGTGCGGTTTGTGCTGTCATAAATCCGATTTGCTCACGTACTTTCTGACCTTCATCGACAGAATCATAACCTGATACAGAAATAGAACCTGAGGAAGGTTTTAACATCGTGGCTATCATTCTAAGTGTGGTTGTTTTACCTGCGCCATTGGGACCTAATAATCCAAAAATCCTACCAGGTTCACATTCAAATGAAATATTATCTACAGCACAAATCAGTTTGACGTTCTTAAACTCGTCTCCTAATTCTTTGCGTTGTTTTCTNCTCAATGGAAATTCTTTTGTAAGATTTTCTACTTTTATCATAATCCTATTAATATATACGATTGAAGGGACGAAATGTATTTGATATTCATTGAGCTAAACAAGCTTGGAATAAATAATTGATGTAAATTTAAGTATGATCAATTATACAATCATATCTTCACCGATTGGAAAATTATTATTAGCAAAATCGATCCGAGGGNTAANTCATATTATTTTTGAACATAAGATTCCTCGATTTGAAGCTATTATTGNTGGTGGTTTCCCGGATCAAAAGATTATTAATAATGATAATGCTCTGAAAACCGAGGTTAATCAATTAAAAGAATATTTTTCCGGNCTAAGAAAAGAATTTGATATCAAATTGGATTTGTCAATGCCACCATTCTATCAAAAAGTATTGAATATCGTTAATAAAATCCCCTATGGCAAATATTTATCTTATCAGGAAGTCGCTACTAAAGCTGGTAATTCAAAAGCAAGTCGTGCAGCTGGTAGTGCAAATGCAAGAAATCCAATCCCAATTATTATCCCCTGCCACAGAGTATTAGCCAGTGGTGGAAAATTGGGAGGATATGGTGGTGGCATTAAAATAAAAAAATATCTTCTTAAGTTAGAAGGCATCCAATAACTTTATATATTCAATAATATGAAAATTTAGATTAGATAAAAGATGTTTCAATTAATTAAAAGACGTTTAATTGCCGGCCTGCTAGCCATTGTTCCAATAGCATTAACTTTTTGGATACTAAGATTCCTATTTAGGTTTCTTGATAGTTTTACAGCACCTATTTTAAAAAATCTTGGACTTGAAATCCCCGGGCTTGGGATAATTCTTACTCTGTTACTTATTTTTCTTCTAGGGCTATTCATTACAAATGTCTTAGGTCGAACAATTTTTAATTGGGGTGAAAAGATATTAGCTAAACTTCCCCTAGTTAATACTATTTACAATGCGGTCAAGCAGATCACAAATGCTTTTTCAGGAAAATCGATGAAGGATTTCAAACAAGTGATCTTTATTCAATATCCACGCAAAGGATTATGGACAATGTGTTTTGTAACAAACCAATCAAAAAATGAATTCGGCGATGAATTTTACCATGTATTTGTACCAACTACTCCAAATCCTACATCAGGTGTTTTTGTTGTAATTCCAAAAAAAGATGCAGTCCACCCAGATATTTCGGTTGAAGAAGGCCTAAAATCAATTATATCAGGGGGAATTCTAGATGCAGGTACTTCGTTAAGTACAAAATTACCAAATATCGATAAGTAATTTGCCGATCAATTATATAAATGGTGTAAGATTACATCGCTCAGTTACAGCTGCGTTACATCGTGTTGTTTCTCGTCAAGAATATTTAAATAAAATAAATGTTTTTCCTGTTCCCGATGGTGATACCGGTACAAATATGGCCTACACTCTAACTACGATTGAAGAAGGTATTCGTGACATGGCCTATAAAGATATTAAACGGATGAGCATGGCCATTGCTGATAGTGCATTAGATGGAGCACGAGGGAATTCTGGAGCAATCCTCGCTCAATTTTTTGTTGGCTTTGCCGATGGTATAAAAGAAAAATCTTCTCTTACAGCAAAAGAATTTGCTGAAGCTGTTATACATGCAAAAAATTATGCCTATGATGCTTTAACTCATCCTAGAGAAGGCACTATTCTTTCTGTTATGAATGCATGGGCCGAATCACTATTAGAATCATGTAATAGCTCTAAAGATATATTATTAATGTTATCTAAGGGTTTAGATGATGCCCAAACATCACTTGAAGAGACTCCAAAGCATCTGGATGTTTTAGCAAAGGCTGGAGTTTTGGATGCTGGTGCACAGGGATTTGTTGATATGCTTGAAGGAGTACACAATTATATAACATCCGGAAAAATTATTGAATCAGACTTACAAGTCATTGAAGAGGAAGATGAAAGTATTGATATCATTGCCAATGAAAAATACCGCTATTGTACTGAATGCATTATTATTGGAGATGACATTCATCGAAGAAAACTGCAAGAAAAACTTATGGATTTGGGAGACAGTATTGTCCTAGCAGGNACAAAAACTAAGGCGAAAGTTCATATACACTCTGATGTACCACNAGAGGTCTTCTCTGTTTGCTCAAAATATGGCACAGTTACTAATGAAAAAACTGACGATATGATCAAACAACAATCGGATGCTCATAAAGAACATTTTCCCATAACTGTTATTGTTGATTCTGGTTGCGACTTACCTGAAGAAATACTAGAGTCACTTAACATTCATGTAATTCCTGTGCGATTAAATTTTGGCAATGTTCACTATGTTGATAAAGTTTCTTTAACATCACAAGAATTTTGGAAAGAAATGAAAAATAATCCTATTCATCCACAAACATCACAACCCTCTCCAGGTGATTTTCGCCGTCAATATCAATTTTTATCCAGCCACTACGATTCTGCAATATCAATTCATATCCCAAAAAAGCTCAGTGGAACCTTTCAGTCGGCTGTAACAGCATCAAAAACAGTCTCCAACTTTCCAATAGAAGTATCGGATTCCATTAATGGCTCAGTTGGAATGGGGCTTATTGCAATGAGTGCTGCACAAGCTGTCCAAGATGGAAAAAATTTCAATGAAGTATGTAGGATTCTTGAAAATGCGATTAATAATACAACAATTTATATTGGTTTCGACAAGCTAGATAATGTGGTAAAAGGAGGAAGAATATCACATACTGTAAAAAAGATAGCAAATTTTTTCCGAATTAATCCCATAATTACATTTAAAGAAGAAGGAATAAAAACAATAGGAATTACTTTTGGAAANAATAACAAGGCAGATAAATTTAAAAAATTTGCAGAGTCTAAAATCCCGACAAATCAAAATTTTAGAGTAGGCATTGCCCACACCCAAATGAAAGAATTTGCATCAAAATGGAGTAAAGATCTTCAAAAAAGATTTGGTGAAGATAATGTGGTTCTAACTGAAGTTGGACCTGCTCTAGGAGTTCATTCTGGGCCAGGTAGTTTGATTTTTGCAATTCAAATTTTAGATGATAACTAAAAATGGCTGAATACCTTTATCTTATTTTATTGTTTTTGAGTAGTTATATAGTAGGCTCAACCCCAACTAGTATTGTCATGGGCCATATAACAAAAGGAATCGATATTCGAAAACATGGCAGTGGTAATGCTGGTGGAACCAATGTTTTTAGAGTACTTGGTTTTAAACCCGCTTTAGTAGTTGTAATCGTGGATGTTTTTAAAGGTTGGCTTCCCGTCGCAATTTTAGCACCAATTTTTTTCGAAAAACAAATAATCCCTGACCTAGGAGTTGTTCAAATCTTTTGCGGATTTGCTGCGGTTTTAGGACATATATATACAATATTTGCTGGATTTAAAGGCGGAAAAGGAGTTGGTACGCTTGGGGGTATGTTAATTGCATTATTCCCAACTGCATTCCCATTTTGTCTTGCAGTTGCAATCATAACAATTATAACAACGGGTTATGTATCCTTGGCATCTATTTTAGCTGCAACATCATTACCAGTATTCCTTTTTACTCTACCTCCTTTTTTAGGTATAGANCCTGCACCACTATCTCTCTTAGTATTTAGTCTATTAATACCATGGTTTATAATTTTTACTCACAGAAGTAATATTCAACGNATTAGNAATGGTNACGAAAATCGTTTTCTGAAAGCAATGATTTTCCGGAAAAAAAATTAAATCATATGCTGGGCAGCAATATGAAATGCTTTATTTATTCTCTTTCCTTTATAGAACCCCCAGCCATAATCAAATCTTAAAATAGGTACAAATGGTGCCTGAATTTGCAATGAGAATCCCGTTCCTAAAATTGGCTGCATTTTCAATATATCGTTAAACTCATTTTGACCTGTTACACCCCAATCTATGAATGTAGCCGCAGTCACACCAAATTCATAAAGGTCCATCATAGGAAACCTTGGTA
>NZWI01000033.1 GCA_002701875.1 Fidelibacterota bacterium | reverse complement strand
TAGTATTTAACATTTTTAATTGAAAGTCAATAAAAAACAAATATGGAATTGATGATTTATGGAGATACCTGCTGAAATACTCAATTTAATTTCAAGATTTTCGTTTAATTTTATAATAATCTTTATAATTATAAAGATTATTTATTATCGAAATAATAGTAAAAATGATGACTTTGTTTTTACCTACTTCATGTTTAATGCATTAATTTTCTTCTTTGCTTATATACTTGGAAATATCACAATCAATCTGGGGTTTGCTTTTGGGCTTTTTGCTGTTTTTGCAATTTTACGCTACCGGACCGATACAATTCCTATTAAAGAAATGACTTATTTATTTATTGTTATAACAATCGGAGTCATAAATGCGCTGAGTGGATCAACAGTCCCGTTCCTAATTTTATTAATTGCAAATTTGATCATAACTCTAATGGCTTATGTATTAGAAAATTTCTGGCAAAGCCATTATCTTGTAACTCGAACAATTATATATGAAAATGTTGAAAATATAAAGCCTGAGAATCATGAAGAGTTATTATTGGAACTCAATAATAATACAGGTTTCAATATCGAAAAGTTTGAAATAGAGTCAATAAATTTTCGTAGAGGTGCTGCTAGAATAAAGATTTTCACTAGAGAATAAATAACTTTATAAAAACTATAAGCTTAAGTGTGCTTACACGAAAATTATTTTTATTTCCTATCCTTCTCTTGAGTGCTTCATATGCAATTGATGATAATCTCTCACGAGGCAGTTTAATACTTGAAAAAGAACTTCCTTTCAATCTTTCAATCGAGCTAGAGCAGAGTTTGAGACTTGAAGATCAATCAAAAAGATTTAAACAGACATTTACTGAAGTTGGCTTATCATACGATATTAACAAATATATTAAAGTTGAGATACCCTATAGATATGCAATTTTTAAAGATAAGAAAAAACAAAGGATAAGTTTCTCAAGCACTTTAAAAATTAANAAGAATAATAGTACTTTCAGATACAAAGGCAGAATTCAAAGTACATATGAAAAGGAAAATAGAGAAGATGTGGTCAGAAATAAATTCACGTATGAACATGAAATAAATAATAAATATGAGCCATTTTTATCATTTGAGATATTAAGCCCATATGATAAAGAGGTTAAGAATGTTGATGACTATAGAATTTCTTTTGGCAGTGAAATTAATCTACCCAATAAAACTTCATTAAAACTCTATTATATATATCAAAAAGAAGATCTATTAGAAGAAAATTTCATTAAAAACAATATTATTGGAATCACCTATAATATAAAATTATAATCGATTTATTCGTGACCTTTAATCTTATTTAATAACTCATATTGCTCTAGATTAAGATTATTAAACTGAACATTAAATACTGAAATATTATATACCGGAGATTCTGTGGTCCATTTTTTTGGTTTAAGATCTTTTCTTCCGGGATAATCCATTTTGGATAAAACATATCGCATCGCATTCAATCGAGCAATCATCTTATTATCTGAATTAATAATGACCCACGGCGAATCTTCCGTAGATGTTCTTCGAAACATTTGTTCTTTGTAATCAGTAATTAATTGCCATTTTTTATGAGCTTGCCAATCATTTGATGACAGCTTCCAATATTTTAATTCGTGATTTTTCCTAAAATAAAATCTCATTTCTTGATTTTCTTTTGAGATAGATAAATATATTTTAATTAAGATCAACCCATTGTTTATCAATCCCGTTTCCCAGGCATTAACCTTTTTCATAAAATATTTATATTGATTTTCGGAGCAATAACCCATNGCCGGCTGAATAACAGCCCTTGAATACCAACTGCGATCTAAAAAAGTGATAATACCGGGTTTTGGCAGTCTCTTTTCCCAAGTTTTAAACCAATTTTTTTCTTGTTTTTTATTGGGAACACCTAGTTCTACAATTTTTGCTGCTTTNGGCATAAGATTTTCAATAAATCTTTTAATAATTGAACCTTTTCCTGCAGCATCGCGGCCTTCAAGCAAAATCAAAATTCTCTGATTTGTTTCAACGACCCACTCCTGTAGTTTTAATAATTCTACNTGTAGTCGTCTCTTTTCTTTTCTGTATTGATTATCAGTTAATTTTGAGTATTCTGTTCTATTATATATAATCATTGTCGCTTTAAATAACTTTCAGTGAAAATATTATCTTTCAACCCTTGGTCATAATTGACTTCAAGGACTTCAAGCTCAGTGCTATGTGCTTTTTTCATATTATNCATAGTCATTTTGATGGCTGTCCAGTACTCTCCATTTTTTACATGATTTGGAATATCCAAAACTTTGAAACGATTATTTTTCTTATCATAAAATTCAACTTTTTTCATCAAAAAATTTTGTTGGTCGACCCAAACAATCCTTGAACTATATTGAGTTTCTGTTTCAATAGGCATTGCATTTATTTTATAACACTTTATGCCATTAATTGATTCTTCGCCTATTAGTTCATATTTATCAGAGTCTAACTCTCTTACTGAAAGATCTTCATAACTAAAGTCAGATCCTTGGAAACTGCGCGATTTTTCAGTAGCACGAATTCTTTTTACTTTTTTTAATGCAGGCAAATATAACCATTGATCATCTCCCTTACCATCAATTCGATCCCAATTCAAAAATGCTGTCCCTTTTACTTCCCTAGGTTGAGAAAAAACCAAAAGTGATTTAGTCTTAAAAACTCCATCCTCGTATTTTTTTTCTATGCTTCTCAAAACTCTCGATCGTGACCTTTTCTTCCCCCCCCTATTAGATATCAGTGTCATTTTTAATTGTGTTTCAGAATCTAATGGAGATTTTATTTGATCTACTTTTTCCATAATAGATCTGCCTGTTGTNTGAGTAAATAGAATACTTGATAATAAAATGGATGAAAGGATAATTCTGATCATATTAGAATTTAACTTATTAGAAGTTGTAAATAATACCCACTCTAGTATTGGAAAAATCTTCCATAAGAGTGAATTTATTTTCAAGATCATTTTTATCCCCAGTAAACTTTGTAAACCCGACTTCAACTTTCCAATTAATCCATGGAGAATAGGCAATACTAGCTCCAAGCATTTGACCTTTTTCATCCAAATTCATCATAACATTACCATTGACTTCTAATCGATCATCCATAAAAACACCGGAGGAACTCAAGAGTAATGCTTGATCGCTAAACATGGCAAAAGGAGTACCCATTCCTGGTTGAAAATTAATATTAGGTAATCCCACTAATTCCAGAGAANAGGTATGATACCAATCATATGTTTCATCAAATACCTTATTACCTATCAATTGAAGCACAATTGTCATATCTGAAAGTGTGGTGTATTCAATTTGAAACACTGACTGCAGATAGTTTATTTCTTGCTGGAATTCATATAGATCTAACGGCGTTTTGAATATATTTAATTTTAATAAAGGAGTTTTAGTTTTAAATAAAGCTGATTCCATCCGTAAGGTTAAATCGCCAATAAAAGTAACAAAATCTAAACCCCACATTGTTGTTGTACGGTAACCCAAATTTAAATTATTGATTTGAGGAGGGATATTATCTTGAAAAGTTACATTGGCTGTTAGAAGAGTTGGCGACCTATCATTACCATTGAAAATGGAAAGCCCTAAATCACTTTCTCCAACTGTTGTTTGAATACGAAATCCAAATTCCCAATCATCTTCAACAGGGTATGCAATCTCTGGCTTTTCAGCAATTGCTAATGGAAAATCTTTTTCACCATAAGGAAATCGATTCACCTCATGTTTAGGGGTAAAAATCCCTTCAAGCTGAAAACTTTTATAATAAATTTTTGCGGAGAATGAAAAGCTTCCAACTTTTTTCCCTGCTCCACTATTAAAAAGGTAATAATAATCATAAGCATTTATATTATCTGTTGGATTATTTCCATCAGCCGCACCCCATGCATGTATTTGCTTACCAACTTTTACTTCACCCCAATCAGGATAATATGCGAAGTAAGCTTCACGAATATCATATTCCCATTCTGAAGGATTATTTCGATGCTCTAATGCAGAGACTATTTTAAAATCTAAATTACCTAAAGTATACCCAAGATTTACGGACATGATTCGATAGGGCAAATCAATTTGAGTTTTATTTGAGATACGGGTCATCACATAAGGATTGACCTCACCTGAATAATTGAACTGTGCACTAAGATATGAAATTGAGAGAAATAAAATAAGATTTTTCATCTAGGCCTTGAGAGATTCAATTTTTTGGTAAACGTTTAAGATTTTTTTCTTGGAATAAATTTGATGATATTCCTGTATCTATTTGCAACTTATCAAAAGAGACTTCAGTTGTATGATTTTTTTGAACATCTTTAACAAAAACATAATTCATAACAAAATATCCCTTTAGCTCTATATGGGAGAATTCCTTTTTCTTCTTTATGGCACCTCTCCTATCAAATGATTCTTCTTTAACAAGCATTAAAGATTCTTTATCTATCCAAGTTATATGCTTTGAATAGGAGGATCTAACTTTTGGATGAGGTACAACTTCAAGGACATAACATAATTTTTCATCAACCATCACATCATCAAGTCTATTGTAAGTATTTTCATTAGTGTCTCTATTAGATAAATCTTCATAACTCAAATCTGATCCCATAAAGGCATCACCTTTTTTCTTTGATGAGATTCGACGAACTTTATTAAATGCCGGTAACCACATTCGCATTTCATCGTCTTTATTCTCATGCTCAATTTTTAGAAAAGCAACACCCTTGTCATCTTTTGGCTCCAAAAACCAAATAATCTGTTTTTTATTTCCTTCCATAGATTTTGAGGCCATTTTATTAACTCTACTTTTTCCTTTTGAATTTGTTAATACCATTTTAGTTACATTGGACATATCCTTTGGTGTTTTCCTAGTATCAACCATTCTTGCAATTTCTATTCCTGTTTGACTTAATATAAGTGAGGTAGTTAAGATCAGTATCGAGAAAATTTTCATAATGATTAGTCCCTTTTAACTAGTCGTTTTTTTAATAACTCAGCTAGGGCCGCCAAAACTGTAAGTGTTCCTATAGATGTAGACACCATTGCAAATACCATTAGACCGCCAATATACTGTATAGGTACAAATGCTGAAAACAGCAATGCTCCAAAACCCATATTTGATCCTGCATCTAAAATAATAGGATAACCAACATCATCAACTACAGTACGACTTAATTTATTTGTACCAACAGTTCTTGAAAGGCGTCTATACTGGGAAATATAATGGATAGCAAAATCGACACCCACTCCAATAATTACTGATGACAATAAAGCAGTAATATGGCTCAATTCAATTCCAAAATATCCCATAAAGCCAAAATTGATAATTACGGCTGAGGTTAATGGAACTACTGCTAAAATTCCCCATAATATTCTTTTAAAAAAGATTGAAGCGATTATCCCAATAATAATTAATGAAAAAATAATACTCAATGCAGAAGAGCGAACGACCATAATCACTAAATCTCGTAATATTACAATCATACCAGTAAAATTCACATTTAGACTAGAGTCCATAATTGCTTTAACTTGTTCAGTCATTTCGTTTACATAAGCAAAAATTTCTTTTGTGGTCATAACTTTAGAGAATGCGGTAATTAATCCAACTTTATAGTCATAATCAACCAAACTAGAAAAATCATCAGGATCACCTGACATTGAATACATAGTAAAAAGGTTATTCACTTTATCGCGCTTATCTGGCACAATCTCAAACTTAGGGTCATCATCCATAACAGTTCGGTGCATCTGTTCAACTACATTTGAAATGGAAAAACTAGTGATAACTTTTTTATTTTTCTCCATTGAGTTTTGAAGTGTTCGCATACTTGATAGAGTTTTTGGATCTTTCATATCACCTTCGACTCTTACCCTAATATCAACAGTACCTGTCATTTTATTATCCATAAAATCCATTGTGTCACGAATTTCGGTACCGGGTCTAAAAAAATTAGCCATGTTAACATCAACAATGACTTTTGATAATCCTGTCAGACCTATTAAAACAAAAAATGCTCCAGTAGAAAAAACATATTTTGGATGTGTCAAAACTACTTTTCCTAGTTTATTTATTAGTTTTTCGAAAATACTGGGTTTAGTAATTGCATTTGATTCTGGATTCCAGCGCTTGAGGCTGATAACAGATGGCAACAATAGCGAACTCAAAAACCAAGCCCATGCTATACCAATGCCAATTACAACACCATAGCCAAAAAGTGGTTCAAGAGGTGAAAGTGTTAACGTTGCAAAAGCAGCTATTGTAGTAATGCTCGTTAGAAAAATAGGAATCAATAGCGAATCCATTGTTGAAGCTATCGCAAGTTGACTATCTTTTTTTACTCTAAGTTCTTTAAAAAATTTAGAAATAACATGAACTCCATCGGAATTAGCAATCGTCAAAAGGATGATGGGCATAGAGGTATTGGCAAGCGTAAATAAGAAACGTTCAGAACCCGTCAAATAATAAATCCACCCCATAGATCCAACCATAGCAAATAAAGATAATCCAATTAACATAATTACCATACCTACTCCAGGTAGACTTCTTAGGTTAACTAAAAGGATCAGAACCATAATAAGGATTCCAATCCTTGCAAGAATGACCACATCATCACGAATCATTTCTGGCATTGTACCTGTTACATAAGCTTGACCACCATAATAAATCTCATAATTACTTAATATAGGGTCAACAATAGATACTACTTTATCTCTAAAAATATTCAAACCCTCGCTACTATAAGGTTGAACTGTTGTCATAAAATATTCATTATCTTCACTAACAAAACGTTTTTTTATTGTTGGATTTTTTTCAAGATACAGCTTTACATTATCAACCTCATCTGCCGTCATATCTCTATAAGGTTGAAGATCGTCTACCTCCATAAATCCATCCACATTATCCATTCGAGTAGCAGTTGATATTGAAGTGATTTCCTCAACTTCATTAGTGGCTTCAAGTTGCTCTGCAATGTCCCATAAAGTCGCCAAAGCATCAGGAGTAAAGATGGATTCTCCTTGCTTACCAAAAGCAATGAAGATTACTTCAGTGCTACCAAATTCTTCTTGAATTACATCCCATGAGATTCTTGAGTCAAGTTCTTTTGGAAGAATTTTCATCATATCATCATCGATGATAAAGAAACGAATNCCGGATCCAAGGAGAATTGTTGCCATAAGAGAAATAATGATNGTTCTCCATGGATAATCAAGGCTTTGAATAATAAACCATTTCCTTAATGGATGGCTCGAGTATTTAGATTGGATTTCACTCATAAATATTAAACGTCCTTAATGCCTTTTTATTATTTTACCTCGATAGGCAATTTGGACTAAATAGACAATCGTCTTACAAATTGTTATCGTGCAGTATTAGTTTACCTATCTTAATAAATCCTAGGCAAACCCTTTTATGATTTGTAGAAATAAACCTATAACTTTGTGCATTAACAATGAATAAATCATTCAAATTTCCTGTAGTAATCCTTGCGAATGGTTCATTCCCATCAAACCCCCTGCCACTGCAACAATTAGAATCAGCAGGCACCGTTATATGTACAGATGGAGCAGTAAATTCTCTCGCACAACTCAAATTGATTCCACATGTGATAATTGGGGATATGGATTCTATAGATCCCAGATATGAATTTAATGGAATTAAAATTCAAGATAAGAATCCTGAAAATTCTGACTTAGAAAAGGCTTTGGATTGGGTAGAAATGAATGATATAAAAGAGGTGACCTTACTTGGCGCGACAGGATTTAGAGAAGACATGACTTTAGCTAACCTATATATTCTTTTTGATTACTATGGCAAAGTTTCCATTAAACTAATTACTGATCATTATACCGTTACTTGTCACAAGGGAAAGCAATCATTCACATCCTTCCCTGGAGAGGATGTATCTTTATTTACTCAAGAAGTGAGTACTCTTGTATCAACAACGGCATTAAAATATCAACTGGAAGACTCAGCTATTNTCCCTCCCCAAAAAGGGATTTCAAATCAATCCATGGGTTCTACTTTTTCTGTTGAAAGTTCTGGCCCAATCCTCGTTTTTCGCGGTCATACTCAAGAGGATTGATCCGTGCATTGGCTTGACCTTTCAGTTCTAGGCCTATATGTATTAGGGTTATTGGGGCTTGGATTTTATAGAATAAAAAATACTGTAGATAACCCCAGTGAATATATTCTTGCGGGTCGAAAACTAAGCTTACCTGGTTTTATAATTACGTTGGTTGCTACATGGTATGGCGGCATTCTTGGAATAGGAGAGAATACTTATTTATATGGTTTACAAACCTGGCTCATTTTTGGATTACCTTATTATATCTTTGCATTTATTTTTGCATTTTTCATTGCCGGGAGGATCAATCAATTAAAATCTATTTCAATACCTGATCAATTTCATCATCGTTTTGGTAAAACCGCTGGGATCATTAGTGCACTATATATTCTTATTCTATCTAGTCCAGCACCTTATATCCTAAGTATAGGTATACTAATTCAATTTGCAATTGGAATTCCTTTTGGTTTATCACTGATTATATCAACTTGTATTAGCTTAAGCTATATTTGGGCAGGGGGATTTAAAGCTATAGTTCGTACTGATTATTATCAATTTAGTTTGATGTTTGTTGGATTTATTCTGCTTCTTATTTATTCAATCCAATTTAGTGGTAATGTTTCCGAAACATTTAAATCCTTACCCAATAATCATCTCAATATAACAGGTGGTGCATCTATNCAGTATATATTAGCATGGTTTTTTATTGGACTTTGGACATTCATTGACCCAGGGTTCTATCAGAGATGTGCTGCAGCCAAATCACCTAAAACAGCACNAAATGGNATTCTAATCTCAATTGCAATTTGGTTTGTTTTTGATATGATTACCTTAATTACTGGAATGTTCGCTAAGGCATTACTAACTAGCGGAGACCCTCTTTTTGCCTATCCAAGGCTTGGAGCACTGGTTTTGCCACCTTTAGCATATGGTTTTTTTATTACTGGTCTACTAGCAACCATCATGTCTACAATCGATTCCTTAGGATTTATAAATGCAATTACCTTTGGTCGCGATATTTTGTGGAGGATTCAATCAACATCTAAATTGAAAGAAGAATCTGAACACAATACAATTCATTTTGTTCGAAAAGGTTTAACTGTAACGGGTTTTATTGCATTGGCATTAGCTTTTATGATTCCTTCTGTTGTAAAGCTTTGGTATGTAATAGGTTCAATACTCGTCCCAGGATTGGTGATTCCATTTCTTTTATCTTTTTCAAAAAAAACATATTCAATCCTGCCTATCATGATCTATCCAGTTATTATCGGATTGATATGGACGATCCTAGGTAAAATATTAGGCGAATATCCTCTAAACCTTGAACCGTTTTACCCAGGCATATTAACATCCATACTTATGTATGGGNTAAAAGGAAAAAATGGGTAAAGAAATAGAAAGNAAATTTCTNGTAGANCAATCTNCACTACCAANCGATATTAATGGTANAGAATATTCTCAAAGCTATATATCTATTAATGAGAGTGGCGTTGTTAGAGTAAGAATTAAAGAGAAAATTGCAGTATTAACTATTAAGTCAGGTGGGCTAGGATTAAGTCGTGATGAATTTGAGTATGAAATCCCTTTAGAAGACGCTAAAGCTCTTCAAAATCTTTTTAATAATGAAATTATTTATAAGACACGTTATAATATTATTTATAAAGGAAAANAATGGGAAGTTGATCAATTTCACAAAAANAATAAAGGCCTATGGATCGCAGAAATTGAATTAGAATCTGAAGAAGAATCTTTTGATGTGCCTAAATGGGTTTTAGAAGAAGTAACTGGCGATGAAAAATATTATAATTCTAATTTATCTAAACACCCTTACAATTCATGGCAAGAATGATTAAATCCTTTTTATTATTCATACCTTGTATGCTTCTGAGTGAAGAAAATATCTGGAAGACAATACATGACAAAAGAGAGTATTCAATTAGCGGTGTTGCCCTCTTTAAAGACGGATATATTGTTGTACATGATAATGAAGAAAAGCAGGAGGCCCGAATCAGCTATCTTGATAAGAAATTAAATATTTCAAAACTAATATGGCCTGAGCCNATGTTGCCATTCGACTTAGAAGCTGTAGCTAAATTTCCGAATATTAAGGGACGTTTTATTTTTATGGAAAGTACTGGAAAATGTTACGAGGCATTTGTTGATCAAAAAGATTTTCGTATAGANCTTTTACGAACTTTCACATTACCGAAGCTTAAATTAAATATGAATTTAGAAGGACTTACTATTTTTCAATCGGCTCAGGGAATTGTATTCATTTATGGAGATCGCGGATCAGATTTAAGGGCGTCAACCTTATTTACAGCCTTCTTTAATCCAAANAANAATGAATTTTATGATATTAAATCATACGAGTTTGATCTCCCAAAACCATATTCACATAAAAGAAATATTGCAGATCTCACTATCAATTCTGAAGGTTTTGTATGGTCATCAGCTACATCGGATCCTGGAGATAATGGTCCATTCTCTACAGCCATTTACGAAATAGGNAAAATAAATACAGTTGGTTCATTTAATCCAATTCACTCAAGCCTGCAAAAACCACTCATGGTNTTTTCAGATCAAAAAGTTGAGGCTATAACATTTAAAAAAAGAGATTTGATTTTAATGACAGATAATGAGAATTTTGGATCTACATTTTTATTAATAAAATCAAAATAAATACAAAATTATTTACAAGATGTTTACATTAAAGCAATATTTGCTTAATAATTAAATATTATAATTGATCAACATGTCAATAATAAAAAAATACATTCTCTGGGGACTTATATTATTCCCATTATTAAGTCAAGGTATTGACCACTCAGAAAAAATTGTAATAAAGAAAACCCTTCTTGGATTAAACCTTTCTGGAGAAACCGATTATAGAACTAATAAAACTGGATTATTCTATCGGCATTATGATTTTGGAGTCACTTTTCCACTTGCTAAAACATGGTCTGCAGCAATTCAATATCGTAATATATATGTACAAAAAGATGGAGAGTGGGTTTTAGAAAAACGCCCACACGCACAAATACAAAAAACTATCGATACANATCATTTAAAATGGACTATCAAGTCAAGACAAGAGTACAGAGTGAGGAGTGGCAGAGATGATGCAATGCGTAACCGCATTAGAGTTAAAGGTAAGTCAAATAAAACCTTTTATAATTTAAAACCATACTTTGGAAATGAATTTTTTTATGATNTGGAGAAAAATTCCTATAATAAAAATCGGTTTACATTTGGANTTGATTTTCCAAAAGGAAAGTTAGGTGTCCCTACGATCTATTATAAATACGATGTATCTCTTTCGGATGAAAAATGGGTGACTGCATTTGCAGGTTTAGTTTTTCAAATAACAATATAAACTTATATTATCTATAATTCGTTGGTTAAGCAATGAACAGCNCCACCACTAAGGCGAAATTGTGTTGTGGGCACTGTAATATGCATAACGTCCAACTCTTTTAGTAATGGTAAAACTTTTTTTGATCTAAACCGTGTAGGTCCAACTAAATAACCGGGGAGAGGTTCGCAATTGACTGCAAATTCACCTAGCTTTTGATTAGTGCCAACAGCATCTTCTGGCTCCACTTCAACTAATTCGATATTTTTCCCCTTAGTAAATTGGCGCAAGTTTTCAACTGACTTATTTTCCATTAGTTTAGTACATGCTATCACAGCTGCTAATTTATTATCCTTATTAATCACAGGCGTAAAAAGTGTATCAATATGAAAGATGTTTGATTTCATAATGACTANCTCATNAACATTAAATTCTTGTGCTACCCATTCGGCNCCCTCAATATTGTTTCTGCAAGCTCCTGAAA
The DNA here is from genome assembly GCA_002701875.1 of Fidelibacterota bacterium. GTDB lineage: Bacteria > Fidelibacterota > Marinisomatia > Marinisomatales > TCS55. Next base: position 18,181 of record NZWI01000033.1, on the reverse strand, counting down.
ACAATACTTTATCTCCAGGACAATAATAAAATTCACCGCCCTCAGCAGTTGCGCTTGAATCATTTGGTATACGTTTAGTTTCATAGCCCATAGATTCGAGCATTATTTGCATTATATCTGCTTCAACCTGGCGCGCTTTTTCACGAAACTTTGATATAATAGTTTTCCCATTTTGATCGCTTATAAATAAGTCTCTAACAAAAACAAAGTCATGCTTTCGTTTTTCTTTATTCTGTTGATCTAAAAAATTGGGGAAATCAATCTCGACAATTTCAATTGGCAGCTTATTGAATAATTTAGTCATCATGTACATTTCAATTTCAACGAGTTCCTGGTTTGGAACAACTCCCTCTTTCATCGCAGGATTATTTTCATAGATTGGAGTGCCATGACCCCACCATTTATGTTTTGGTAAGTGAGAGATTAAAATTTTCATGCCTGGAGGCCCTGAACTTATTTATTTTTCCATATCTTCAGAATATTTGCCTAAAGTTGCTAAGCTATTGAGTTTTGCTCTATGCACAAGNGCGCCTTGTGCCGCAGAAACATTCTCACTTTTTCCGAGCCANGNTNTAAGTGCGGGCTGNTGNAAAGCNCGTCCATANGAAAATGATAAATTCCATGGTTTATTATCATCTAANATTTGATTCATCNTNTTNAAATGTGCNGTCGCATCTTCNTCNCTTTGGCCACCTGAAAGAAATGCTATTCCAGGAACAGCTGNTGGTACTGTTCTAGCAAAACATTGTAAAGTTGCATCTGCCACTTCATCAACATTAGCTCTATCACTTGCACCATATCCTGAGAGTACCATATTAGGTTTTAGAATCATTTGCTCATATTGTACTCCTTGAGAATATAATTGGAAGAATACGGTATGAAGCACCTCTTCCGTTACAACAAAACTATCATCAAGATCATGTTTTCCATCCATTAATATTTCAGGCTCAACAATAGGAACAATATCATTTGCTTGACAAAGCGCAGCATATCTTGCCAAGGCGTGAGCATTTGTACTTATACAATATCCGCTTGGATTATCTTCTGTAATATTGATTACAGCGCGCCATTTAGCAAAGCGTGCGCCCAACTCACGATATTCTTTAAGTCTCTCATCTAATCCATCTAACCCATGAGTAATTTTTTCACCTTCACTTCTAGGAAGGTCATGAGCTCCCATATCCACTTTAATACCCGGTAAAATTCCTTTATTAGATAAATATTCAGGATAAGGCTTTCCATCGGATAACGAAGATTGTCGTAATGTTTCATCATACATAATAACACCACTAATATATTGCTCGATTCCTTCAGAGCTAAAAAGCAGATCTCTATATGCATTGCGAGATTCAAAAGTGCTTTCTGTATTAATTTGCTCAAGTCTACTTCCAATAGTTCCCGTACTTTCATCTGCTGCAAGGATACCTTTCCCTGATTGAACCATCGCTTCTGCGACTGCTTCCAAACTATTCAAATCCATCATTTTATTCCTTTTTATATTTTTTATTTCTGCCCTATTTCTTTTAACAAATTCTTATACCATTTCTGAGAATAGTCAAAAGGTTTTCCACCTTTTATTTTCTCAAAATTAATTAATCCTAGTTGTTCTTGATTGTTTTCATCTAAACCCACAACACCGCTTTCACCTTTAAGTGCCATTTCTGCCGCTAATTTACTTGACCGCTTGATTAAATCTAGATCTTGAATATTAGGAGCTGCACTTCTTGCAAAATAACCACTTTTCTGAACGAGTGTTTTTTCTGCCTCTAACTTTTCTGTGAATTTATTAGCAAACCATTGGCCAGAATTCAATTCATCTAAAGCAACATGGCCAAAAGCATCCAAACTAATTTCCTCTCCAGAAGATCTCAATTCATTAACAATTGTATTTGTGCCAGCACCTTCGCTTAAGAAAATATTTACCGAATCTTTTGCATCCATTAATTGCTTCAAACGTTCACATTCTAATTCAAAATCAAAATCTTTTTCAGGTATATATATTGCATCTACATCCCATCGAGATTGATCGATTAGTAACTCTGGTAGAAAATCTCGTTTTTTTAATCTATCGTGATATTCTTTAGCAGTATAAGCCGTAAGCCAACCGCAATTACGACCCATAACTTCATGAATAATTAATTGACGATGACTTGTTGTATTTTCATTTGAAATATTTTCGAAAAAAATAGCGCCCTGTTCTGCTGCCGTCCACGCCCCAAGTGTTTGTGCCACAGAATAAATATCATTATCTACAGTTTTCGGAAGGCCCACCACGGTTAAATCATATTGATGCTGTTTTAAATAGAATGATAGTTGCGCTGCCATCGTATTTGTGTCGTCTCCTCCAATCGTATGAAGGATATCTACATTATCATTTACTAATTGATCAGCAGCCACCTTTAATGGATCCTGACCATCTTTTATATAACCACGTTTTAAACAATTGTCTCGGTTAGTAAGTTTTACGCGGCTATTTCCAATAGGGCTACCACCATATTTGAATAAAACATCTGTTTTTTTGCGAACAGATTTTGGGAAATCAAACTTGTTTCCCAACAATAAGCCTCTATAGCCATTTAAATACCCCATTAATTCTGCATCAGGTGCTAATTGATTATAGGAGTCTATTAACCCACCTATTGATGCTGATAAACAAGGGGCGATTCCACCTGCTGTTAAAAATGCGATCTTCATACTAGTACGAGAGAATTAAGTTTGTTTAACAAGTTCACTATTTAAATAAATATAATGTTCTACAAAATTAATATGATTTATTTTAATGTCTTGCAGAAAAACATTTATCCAACCTACAATTAGATGTTAAATTATTAGATAATCCAAGAGAGAGGTACTCATGAGAATTCATAATTTATTAACAAAATCAATATTATTTGGTTTAATAGCTTTCACATTTCTTGGTGCTACAGAGCGCTTCAAGGAAGAATTATTTAAAGCAATGGAATATAGGAATATCGGACCATTTCGTGGAGGTCGATCAGCGGCATCTACAGGTGTTCCTGGAAACAAATTTTTGGCCTATTTTGGCGNNACAGGTGGAGGNGTTTGGAAAACANAAAATGGNGGTCAAACTTGGAANAATATATCTGATGGATATTTTGGNGGNTCGATTGGNGCNGTNACAGTAAGTGAATGGGATCCNAACGTAATTTATGTTGGNGGNGGNGAAGTNACTGTNNGAGGAAATGTGTCTCATGGAGATGGGGTCTGGAAATCTACTGATGCTGGCAAAACATGGAAAAGCATGGGACTTAAAGATTCCAGAAGAATTCCTCGAATTCGAGTACATCCAAAAAATCCTGATCTCGTTTATGTAGCAGCGTTGGGTCACCTATTTGGACCAAACGATGAGCGTGGTGTTTTTCGTAGCAAAGATGGTGGTGAAAATTGGGAAAAAGTCCTATTTATTAATGATGAAGTAGGTGCATGTGATTTGTTACTAGATCCTAATAACCCNCGAATCATCTATGCCTCAACCTGGAGGATAAANCGGACACCTTACAGTTTAGAAAGTGGAGGCGAAGGNTCTGGCCTCTGGAAATCAACAGATGGTGGTGACACATGGACGGATATAACAAAAAGCAAAGGTCTNCCTGAAGGAATGGTTGGTATTATTGGTGTTGCTGTTTCCCCATTGAATTCAGATCGTGTATGGGCCTTAATTGAGAGTAAAAAAGGTGGGTTATTTCGCTCAGATGATGGTGGTGAAACATGGAAGAAAACAAGTTCAGATAATAATCTTCGGCAAAGAGCCTGGTATTATACACGAATATATGCAGATACAGAAAATGAAGATATTCTATATGTACTGAATGTTCAATTTTGGCGTTCAAAAGATGGCGGGAAAACATTTAATTCAATTCGAACCCCACATGGAGACCATCATGATCTTTGGATAGATCCAATGGACTCTCAACACCTCATTATAGCTGATGATGGTGGAGGTCAAGTATCATTTGATGCAGGAGCGACTTGGAGTACATACCATAATCAACCTACTGCTCAATTTTACCGTGCCGATGTTGACAATCAATTTCCTTATCGTGTTTATGCAGGTCAACAAGATAATAGTACTGTATCAATTGCATCCCGGACAATGGGTGGCGGTATCACTGAACGTGATTTCCATTCTGTCGGAGGTGGTGAAAGTGCACATGTTGCACCACATCCTGAAAATCCAAATGTAGTTTATGCTGGATCTTATAGCGGATATTTGACCCGTTATAACCATGCAACTGGTGAAAGACGAAATATCACAGTATATCCTGAAAACCCAATGGGACATGGTGTTAAGGATATGAAGTATCGTTTTCAATGGAATTTTCCAATTGAGTTTGACCCTTATGATTCAAAAACTCTTTATGTTGGATCACAACATCTTCATAGATCAACCGATGAAGGAGAATCATGGGAATTAATTAGTCCTGACTTATCAACTAATACTTTAGCAATGCAAGATCAATCAGGTGGTCCCATTACAAAAGATGATACTGGAGTCGAATATTATTGTACTATTTTTGTAATTACACCATCAACCAAAGAAAAAGGAGTAATCTGGATTGGGACCGATGATGGCAGAGTACATATAACAAAAAATGGCGGTAAATCTTGGACAGATATCACTCCGAACAATATGCCAAAGTGGGGAATGGTAAATAGTATTGATCAATCACCTCATAACCCTGGAACGGCATATATGGCAGTAACACGATATAAATTAGATGACTTTAAACCTTATCTTTTCAAAACAGATAATTATGGTAAATCATGGAAATTAATATCGCGCGGTATCCCTGAGGGTGCTTTTACCAGAGTTGTTCGCGAAGATCCAATGAAAAAAGGATTACTCTATGCTGGGACAGAAACAGGAATGTATGTTTCTTTTGATGATGGAAAAAATTGGCAATCATTTCAATTAAACCTTCCTATTGTTCCAATTACAGATCTCGTAGTAAAAGAAAATGATCTGGTCGTCGCAACACAAGGCCGCTCGTTTTGGATTCTAGATGATTTAACACCGCTGCATCAATTAAATAATAAAATTGCTGGATCAAAATCGCATCTCTATAAGCCACGAGATACATATCGACTTAATGCTGGTGGTGGTTGGGGTGGTCCAAGTCCGACTTCGGGCGCAAACCCGCCAAATGGTGTGATGACATTCTACTATTTAAATGAAGAATTAGATAAAGATAGTGACTTTAAGTTAGAATTTATGGAAGCTGATGGTGACGTCATCAAAACATTCACTAATAAAAAAGATGTAAAAAATCCATCACCTGTTGCTGATACAAAAAAAGGGATGAATCGATTTGTTTGGAATATGAGGTACGATGATGCAAAGAAAGTTCCTAATGCAGTCATGTGGGGCGGTAGGCATATTGGACCTAAAGCAGTCCCCGGTGAATACAAAGTAAAGATGACTGCCAATGGTAAAAGTCAAACACAGTTATTTACTATTCTTAAAGATCCAAGAATTAATACCACTCAGTCTGATTTTCAAGAACAGTTTGATCTACTTAAGGATATTAGGGACCGAACATCTGAAATAAATGAAAAGATCCTAACGATCCGAAGCATCAAGGATCAGATAAATACACTCACTGGGTTAATGAAAGAATCTGGATTTAAGGATGAGAATGTTACAAAAGCTGGTAAAGAATTGGTAAAATCTCTTTCAACAATTGAAGAAAGACTGATCCAGGTTAAATCTAAATCAAGACAAGATCCGTTAAATTATCCAATTAGATTGGATAATAAAATCGCAGCATTAGTTGGAGTAGTATCAAGCGTTGATGCTAGACCAACGGCTCAGTCTTATGATGTTCTAGAGGACCTCGTTGCACAGGCTCAAGTCCACTATAAGAAATTGAATAAAGTATTAACTGATGATTTGTACAAATTCAATAATATGGTAAGTGAAGCTGCAGTGCCAGCCGTGATGATCATTCCTTCAGAAATGAGTATAGAAAAATAAATACTGATTAAATACGATAATATAAAAGGCCTCCCGTAAATTTATGGGAGGCCTTTTTTTATGAAATTAGAACAATGAATCCAATTCTTTGGAAACCAGATAAAGATAAAATAAATAATTCTCAAATGGAGGCTTTTCGCCTACAAGTGAATTCTCGCTTTGATATTAATCTAAAAGATTATCATCAACTTTATGATTGGTCAATAAATCATGTTTCAGATTTTTGGAAAGCAACTTGGGATTATATGTCCATAAAATATTCGAATGATTATTCTGAAGTTGTTGATGATGAAGAAAAAATGCCCGGTGCAAAATGGTTTTCGGGTGCTCGGATGAATTATGCAGAAAATTTATTGAGGATTCGATCTGAGAAACCAGCTATCTATTTCAAAAATGAAAACAACACAACCAAAGTTTTGTCATATAAGGAATTATTTGATTCAGTTGAAAAATTGGCGTTTGCACTAAAAGATATAGGTGTTAAATCTGGCGACCGCGTAGCAGGTTTTGTACCAAATATTCCTGAAACAGTTGTGGCTATGTTATCGACTTCTGCAATTGGAGCAATATGGTCATCATCTTCACCAGATTTTGGAATAAAAGGAGTTCTTGATAGATTTAAACAAATCAAACCAAAAATTCTTTTTGCAGCAAATGGTTATTATTATAATGGTAAAAAATATGATCTCATAAAAAACATCAATGAAATAGTAATTGAATTACCAACGGTAAAAAAAGTAGTTATTTTACCTTATACAGATAATGATTTTGATATTACTAAAATAAATAACGGAATATCTTGGGAAGATTTTATTAATGAACAAGCACCCCCTCTAATTTTTGAGCAACTTCCATTTGACCACCCATTATATATAATGTATTCAAGTGGCACGACTGGATTACCTAAGTCAATCGTGCATGGAACAGGGGGTACATTAATTCAACACCTAAAGGAATTACGACTACATAGCAATATATCAATTGATGATACCGTATTTTATTTTACTACTTGTGGTTGGATGATGTGGAATTGGCTTGTAAGTAATCTTGCAATCGGAGCTACTATCGTACTTTATGATGGTAATCCTTTTTATCCTAATCCAAATGTAATGTGGGATATGATTGACGAATTTCAGATCACCCATTTTGGTACTAGCGCTAAATTTATTGATTCTTGCAAACAAGAAGGTATATCTCCAATAAATACGCATTCATTGGATTCAATAAAAACAATATTCTCAACAGGTTCACCGTTAATTGAAGAAAGTTATGATTACATTTATAAAGATTTGAAAAAAGATGTCCAACTTTCATCAATTTCTGGTGGTACTGATATTATTTCATGTTTTGCTGGAGGAAACCCAACTTTACCTGTATATCGCGGAGAAATCCAATGTCGAGGGTTAGGAATGGCTGTCAAATCTTTTGATTCAAATGGTTCATCCAAAAAAAATAATAAAGGTGAATTAGTATGTACAAAACCATTCCCATCCATGCCAATTTATTTTTGGAATGATAAAAATGGTAAGAAATACCATGAAGCTTATTTTAATAAATACCCGGGTATATGGAATCATGGTGATTTTATATTAATTAATGATCACGGTGGCCTTCAAATTTTTGGACGAAGTGACGCCACATTAAACCCAGGTGGTGTTCGAATTGGTACTGCTGAAATTTATCGAATTGTTGACCAGTTTGATGAAGTAGAAGATAGCATTGTTATAGGACAAGCATGGAATCACGATGAAAGAGTAATTCTATTTTTAAAACTAGTTAATCCTGGGTCAATCAATTCAAAACTTGTAGAAAAAATTAATAGTTCTATTCGNGCTGATTGCTCTCCACGACATGTACCACAGATTGTNCTCGAGACAAAAGATATTCCTTACACTATTAATGGTAAGAAAGTTGAAATCGCAGTAAAAAGAATCATTGACGGAGATAAAGTCACAAATAAGGATGCACTATCAAACCCAGAGTCCTTAAAACTATTTCAAAATATTCCAGAGCTTAAATAATGGATACTTTAAGTCACGCTCTTTGGGGTAGAGGTTTATTTGGATATAGAGGACTTGCATGGCCTTCATTTTTTTTTGGCGCAATGCCAGATCTTTTTTCATTTGGAATTCTATTAATTGTTCGATTGTTTTCTGGTGATTTCTCAAATATGGGAGGTGGGCCACCACCTTTAGATTCTATTCCATGGTGGGTATACATTAATTATGATATTTCTCATAGCTTTGTTAGCGCATTTCTTTGCATAGCGATAGTTCAAAGATTTAATAAAAATATTGCATTTGCAATGTGGGCTTGGCCTTTTCATATTTTACTTGATTTCCCTTTTCATAGTAAAGCATACTTTCCTACAAAATTACTTTGGCCAATTACTGATTTTTCATTCGATGGAATTCCCTGGTCAAGGCCAGAAATTTGGTTTCCAAACCTTGCGGGAATTATAATTTTATTTATTTACAGAAAATATGATAAAAAAAATACTGATTGATTTAACATAATTGTTTATCAATCGAATCATAAACAAGCTCAACTCTTTCTACAGTACCAGAATCCAAACAATATATATCGCATTTTTCAAATGGTTTGGCATAAACATGGAGGCTAACAGCATCATCTGCATAAGCATTCTCAACTGAATGGATTTCAGCAGGCCCATCTAAATGGCCAACTTTCCCTTTTATTTGCTCTGTTATATTTAAAGTAAGCGGTTCAAGTGATTCTAATAAATAATTAGAAACTCTTAAAGCACCTAATTCGATGCGCATCCAACATTTCTCACCTTCATGACCATGGATTGGAGCAGCCTGCCCAGCTTTCCAACAAACTAGGATGATTTCAAAATCATTTTCTTTGTGAACCAAATTTCTACAATACTTCTGATCTTTGAAATGGGCATATTCGTTTAGTATATCATTAGATAAAGAATAATCATTTAAATAATCTGAAACACTGCTAATAGGAAAATCTTCTGTAGCAAATTTTTTCAATTGATTAATTAAATCATCCATTTCTTATTAACCTTCTTACTCCGATTGTAAGGACTGGTATTACAAAAATGATCCAGTATCCCCATGTTATTGCTCCATAGCCCTTTGCAATAAGACCAATCAGACCAACTGCATTGGCAATGAATATGGATCCAACTAATAAAGCTATACCAATCAAGGCACGCCAATGGTCTTTCAAGTTCTTATTAACTGAAAGAATTCTCTCGTTAAATCCGTGGATCAAACCTACTCCAGTTTCAATAAATGTACCAAATAAAACAACTTGAAAAATAATTTTAAACTGACTCCATCCAATTTTATCTAGAATAAGATTAACTGGAACAGTTTCAGAAATTATTTCAGGATATTGACTTAACATAGCAAGAAACATAATTAATGCAGGTATCATACCAATCACTCCTGCCAAAAGCCCAGATACGATTGCTTCTTTTCGTGTTTTTAGATGACGTACACAAAACAAAATTGCTGGTGCTAATCCAATATTATAAGCAGCATATTTTATACCACCCATGGCCCAGCTTTTCCCATCTGATTGCAAACTAAAAGCTTCTCCGATTTCATTATTAAAAATTTTAAACACGACAATAAACATTGTAATGAATGCAGCATAAAGAATTATTGACCACACAGATAAAACTTTTTCTACAAGTTGTGTGCCGTAGAAAACGATCAAGCCTACCAATGCCATCATAATGACTACACCTACTATTTCCTTAACTCCAAAAATTTCACTAAAGATCTCTCCGGAAGCTGAACCCATTACAGAAACAACCAAAACTAATCCTACCAAATAAAGATATTCATAAGCAATCCATGACTTACCCAAAAGATCTTTTAGGAATGATCGATATTCAAAATGACTGCCAATTCTAGAGAACTCAAAACAAACAGCTAAAACCAAACTCCAAATAATTGTGGCCACTGCCATATTGACTAACCCATAAACAGGTCCTTCACTTAAGAAAAATTCCACTAATTCACGACCTGTCCCATATCCACCACCTATGATTAGACTTTGAAAAATAAAGCCAGGCAGTAAATATTTATTAAACAGGCTCATGTTTATAAAGATAAATTTTCTTTAATATTTTTTACTATATCACCTACACCATCTGCTAATGGTAAAACAACTGGAATTTCTAACAATTGACTATATTTATTTCTGAATTTCATCAGTTTATCTTCCGTTGCATTTTCTTCATTGAGGCCTACACCAATAATATTAGCACCATATGATTCGATTAATTTAATCTCATCAATTAAATCGGGTATTTCATATTCAAATTCTTCAAGATCAACAAAATATTTTCGACCAATTGGATGAACAATGATCACACTTTTTGCGTTTCCTGATAATATAAATTCTGAGCCGCCTGGTCCAGATGGATTACGCATTGATGATTGACCTTCTAATAAAATCAAATCAGGATTAGATTGGTCAACACATTCTAATATTACCCTCTCAAGTTCACCACTAACAAAATCATTAGGCGTCGCATCAAAAATAAATCCATGTTTATATCCCTGCATCCACCCTGTTTGACCGGTATAAATTAATTCAGTTCTAATTCCCTCTTTAATACAGTTTTCTAATATCAATCTAGCAGTTGTCCGTTTACCAACAGCACAATCGGTTCCAAGTACTGCAACAATAGGTACATTTATGTCTAAAATTTTACCAGACCAAAAATGTAGATCTGATACAGATCGAGGCTTTCTAATGTCAATCAATTCGACATTATATTTTTCAGCTAATGCTATAAAATCAGAATCATCACTTAGGTAATGGTGAAGTCCTGAAACGATTGAAAGCTTAAATTTTGTAGCTTCAATTAATTCATTTCTACACTCTGCTGGTAATATACCACCAGGGAATGCTACTCCAACAATACAACACTCAGCTTGTACATCAGAAGCATCAATAAATTCAGCTATTGTTTTATATACTGGAACATTAATTTTATTTCCTTCTAAAACTTCACCAGCATCTTTTCCGTAATGAACAGAATCAATTACGGCTAAAATATTATATCTTTCTGTACCTCGAAGTAATCCATGCGCAGTTTTTGCAAAATTATCTGCTAATAGATTATGCGTAAAAACAATTGCGTTTTGCATATTAGGCTAGAGCTTTATCATTAAGATTAACACCAAGCCCAGGCTTCATTGTTGGCATTAATTTTCCACTCATTAATTTAAATCCCCCTGATACAATATCTTTTGCTAAATCAAAACTACCATCAAGGTCTAAGTATTTTGTCGAGGGTGAAGACAACGCAATATGTATAGCAGCAGAAATACTAACAATGCTTTCATCCATGCACCCCCACATTAAATCAATACCATTTTTATTGGCAGTTTCCGCAATTTTTTTTGCTGAAGATAAACCACCACACTTCATCAGTTTTATATTATATATTCCAAAATAATGTGGGCTTTTTGATAGCCGGAGCGCATCATCTGGGCCATGTAAACTTTCATCCGCAGCGCATTTATCTCTAATTAATTTAGGTAAATCTTTCATCTGACTATCAAGTTCTCTAGGAAAGGGTTGTTCAATTAATTCAATATTATGTTTTTCTGTATCTTCAATAAATTTTATAAGGTCTTTCTTGTTGTATCCTTGGTTAGCATCAACTCGAATTCCCACATCCTTTCCCACTCTTTCTCTTATCTTATGTATTAATTCAATATCGTGATCAACATTACTTCCAGTTTTTACTTTTAATAAATGGAATCCTTTTGCAACATACTCTTCAGCCTCTATTGATGACTCTTTTATTGATTTTATTCCCATTGTAACTGAAGTATGTAATCCCTCGTGACATCGCCCAAAAATTTTAAATAAAGGCACATTTTTAATTTTACTATATGCATCAAAAAGAGCTATATCTAGGGCAGCGCGTGCGGCGGGATTAGATGGCAAAGCTTTATTGATTGATCTACAAATCGTTTCGATTGAATTAATATTCTTATCTAACAATAAATTCTTTGAATGATCTTTTAATGCCCTTAAGCATGAAGAATTATCTTCACCAGTAACAAATTCTGCAGGAGACCCTGATCCAATTGCCCAAGTACCATCCTCTAATTCAATATGTACAAATACATTTTCTACAGAATCAATCGTTTCATAAGAAATGCTATAGGGTTCAGTTAGTTTTAGATCTTCCGACCAAACTCGTACATTTTTGATTCGCATTAATAATTGTTTCTTTTCCGATTCAACATAATAAACTTATAAAGCTCGTTTTAATTCTTCAGAAACACGCAATCCTGATTCAATTGCACCATTCATAGAAGCTCTGTGGACAGAAGTATGTTCTCCAGCAAAATGAACTGGCCCCTCAGATTTTGCTAATATTTCTCTATATCCTTTCTGACCAACTCCAGCTAAAGAATAACTGGCTTTAGCAAAAGGATCTTCATTCCAGTATTTTGTAATTCCATTTTCCCAATATTTTGGTGATTCTGGCCAAATATCTTTACACGCTTTTTGAGCTACTTTCATTCTTCTATTCTCATTAAAACGTCCCAATTTTTTAGCATCTTCTCCAGAAGTAAATGTTAGTAAAATACCGCGCGGACCTGGCTGATCAATGGAGAAGTGATATATTCTTCGAAGTGATGTATCGGTAAAAACACGTTGTCCAATGGAATTATTATCATCCCAAAAACGTCGACGATACTGCATTGCTATTTTCATTACGTGACCATATTCTTGTTTTTGAATAGAGTTAGTTTTTCCTGAAGTAAAACCAGGATCAATTTTGATAGTTCTTAATATAGAAGCTGGAATTGCCAATACACATTTTATACCTTTGATTGATGTACGTTTTCCATCTTCTATAACATTCGCAGTAATTTTTTTAGAGTTAAAAACAAGGCTCCGCAATGATCTGCTATATTTAATTCTTGTTCCTAATCTCTTTGCAAAAGCCTTAGGTAACTGATCATTCCCTCCAAGAATTCGTCCCTCAACAGTGTTCTCACTAAATGCAGATGTTCTTGAGTTTGCCAACACCATATATAATGCAGACATTTTAGATGGCACGGAAGTTGCTTCTGTTGCATTTGTGTAAGTGTATAAATCTATAATGTCTTTGGGGGCCCCACCTTTTTTCAGCACTTCTTCAACTGACATGTTATCCAATGCAAGTACTTCAGGAGAGTTAGCGCCTTTTTGCTTAACTAAATCTATCCACTTTTGGATATATTGAACTTCTTGTCCAAATAATTTGCCTTTTTGTATTCCTTCGAAAGGTAATAAATCTGTTCCAGATTGTATTCCTTTCATACTATAGCGTCTTCCTCTTACGTAGACACCATCATATTGCTTCGCTGGTAAAACTTTCAAACCAAATGTATTACAATACTGTTTAACAAAATTATCAGTGCTATCAACATATTCCGCTCCCATCTCAGCATATAAATTATCGGCAAAAGAATCACGGTAAGTTCTAACTCTTCCACCAGGCCGTGAACGCGCTTCAATTAAAATCACATTAAATCCTGCTTGATCCAATTCATAAGCACATGATAATCCAGCTAATCCTGCACCCACAACAATTATTCGTTTATCATCAGATGAACCTTGTAAAATAGATGAAATACTTAAAGGAGAAAGTGCAGCCAGCGAACTGGCTGCACTCATTTTTTTTATGAATGATCTTCTTGAAATATGAATTTGTTGTTTTGATAAGCTCATATTTTTTTTATTTTTTATATTAATCAGGAACCCCGTCACCACTAAAAAATGGAGTATAGTGGCTTAGTCTTATTTTCCACTGTTTTCCCTCTTTCACTAAAACTTTGCTGACTCTCGTTCGATAATTATTCGACTGAACACCATCAATATTATAAGAACCTGTCAAATAAAAGTATGCAATAGCAACTTTACCTGGTGCGACAACTTCTATGTCCACATAGTGAACGGTCATATTGAAATCAAGTGGGTCATTCTGGGATACAACAGAAGGATTTTGCGTGTACCAAAAAGACCCATTTGAATCACCACTAATATTTCCTTTAGTGTGCATTGTTGAAGCATATGTTTTCATATCGCCGCTATTTATAGCTTTATAGTGTTTATCAATAAGTTTTCGAACATCATCGGCATCTCCTGAAAAAGCAAAAGAAGTCAATAACATCGTTACGATTATTTTATTCATATTATTATCCTTTATTAATTAATTATTTTTATAGCCTGGACCTCGGACAACTCGCCCTGGCATAGCTCCTGTATGTTCACCTTCATTTAAAACTTGAACTCCATTAACAAAAACATGATGCATTCCGGTAGCTAACTGATGAGGGTCATCAAATGTAGCATGGTCTGAAATTGTATTTGAGTCAAACAAAACAACATCAGCATAATATCCTTCTTTCAACAAACCTCTTTTTTTGATCTTAAGTTTATTAGCAGTTAAACTTGTAAGTTTATAAATAGCTTCCTCTAAAGGAATGACTTTTTCTTCTCGAACATACTTTCCAAGTAATCGGGAAAAATTCCCATAAGCCCTTGGGTGGGGATTATATTTTAAAAAATCACCTTCCGGAGCTATAGACCCCGCATCAGAACCGAAACTCATATACGGTAGTTTAATTTGTTTTTTAACATTTTTTTCTGACATCAAAAAATATACTACATCAACACGACTTCCATCTTGAATAACGAAATCCATAGCAACGTCTGCATAATGTTTCCCTGTTTTTTCAGCAACTTCTTTTAAGGTCATACCAATATGTTCCCTCAAATCGGGGTTACGAAATCCTGCAAATAAAACTCCATCTGGTCCGGCTAGATACCCCAAGTTTTCCCAATCTTTAGCATCGGAAGTCATTTCTTTTTTTACTCTAGCACGTATCTTAGGATCCTTAAGTCTCTCTACCCACTTATCATATCCTCCTTCTTGTACCCATGGTGGCATATGAGCATCTAATCCTGTAGCGCCCGCAACATACGTATACATGTCGGCTGAAATATCTAATCCACTTGCCCGTGCTTCATTTACCCTATTAATTACTAAATCCATTTTGTAATGATTTTTTGAACCCCCTGCTTTTAAATGATAAATTTCCGCAGGAATATTCGCTTTCTCAGAAATAGTGATTAATTCATCTAGAGCTTCTAATAACTTGTTGCTTTCACTTCTCATATGTGAGATATACATGCCTCCATATTCAGCTGCAACTTTACATAATTCAATTAATTCTTCAGTAGATGAGTAAAATGCAGGAGCATAGATTAATGATGAACCAATCCCTAAAGCACCCTCTTCCATTCCTTGGCGAACCAATGAACGCATGTTATCCAGTTCTTGATCAGTAGGAGTCCTATTTTCATATCCTATCTCATGGACTCTAAGTGTTGTAGCGCCAATAAAAGAAGCCACATTTGTTGACACACCTCTACGTTCAAGTGATTCTAAATACTCACCTAATGTTGTCCAATCAATAGTATAATCATCTGTATTCTTTTGTTGCTGTTCCCTCATTGTTTCATTCAAAGGCCCCATTGATGCTCCTTCACCAAAAACTTCCAATGTCACTCCTTGTTTAATATCACTTAATGAACGTCCATCTCTTATTAATGATGTTGTTGCCCAACTAAGCATATTAATAAAACCAGGAGCAACAGCTAATCCTGTTGCATCAATTTCTGTTTTACCTTTTTCAGATATTTTTTCTTTAATCAATGCAACTTTGTCACCTTTAAGCGCAACATCACCAATGTATGGTTCAAAGCCATAACCATCGTAAATCATACCATTTCTTATTACTACATCATATTTTTCACAACCTATTGTCAGACAGAGTGTGATCAAAATTAGATTAATTCTTTTTATCATACGGGCCTCCTAGTAATTCAATACTTTTTTAACTTAAAGCCTGATCAAGATCATTGATTAAATCTGTAGCTGATTCAATTCCTACAGCTAAACGGATTAGTGATTTATCTATGCCTGATTCTAATAGTTCTTCATCACTCAGTAATGAGTGAGATGTTTGTACAGGACGAGTTACTAATGACTCTACTCCGCCCATACTTGCTGTACACATAGGAATTTTTAATTTACTCATTACTTTATCAGCTTCCTCGATTCCACCCTTTACAATAAAGCTTAGCATCCCACCAAAACCACATAGTAATTCTTTAGCTCTTTGATAACTAGGACTTGATTCGAGTCCTGGATAATTGACATGTGAAACCATTTCATGATCATTTAAAAAAATCGCAATCTTCATTGCATTACTACACTGTCTTTTTATCCTTAGTGATAATGTTTTCATACCCCTGTGTAGTAAAAAACATGCGTTTGGGTCAAGACATCCTCCAAGATGATTTAACTTTGAATTAATATTTGACATATGAGGTTCATTACCAATTATGGCGCCTGCAACAATATCCGTATGCCCATTTAAAAATTTAGTTGCAGAATGAAGTGAAATATCAAATCCTAACTGAACTGGGCAAAAAAGCGCAGGACTGGCAAACGTATTATCAATCATTGAAATCAATCCATGTTTTTTCGCAAATGCTACAACCTCATCTAAAGGTGCAACTTCTATCAATGGATTTGTTATTGTCTCCACATAGATGACTTTAGTATTTGATTTTAACTTGGCATTCCATTCAGATGGGTCCATTGCATCAATAAAATCAAATTCGATACCATATTCTGTAAGGTCGTGTTTAACATAGTCTGCTGTTCCTCCATATAATGTTTTATGAGCCAATAAATGGTCACCTGATTTTAAGAATGTTAATAGCGATGTTGTGATCGCACTCATTCCAGATGATGTAACAAGTGCGCGCTCCGCCCCTTCAAGAATTGCTAGTTTTTCATGTAAAACAATATGATTAGGCGTATTATTTAATCTGATATATTTTAGATCATCATAGCTCTTTTGACCTGAATATTCAAAAGTTGAACTTTGAAAAATTGGTACATTAGCTGCACCTTCAATTCGAGGATCCGGTTCACCCGAATGAATAATTTTTGTATCAAATGATATATCCTGTTTTTTCATAATACTAATCTTTTCCTTCTTTTTTCACATAAGTATCTAACCAATTGGCTGTTTCCCACAGCATATGCATAACGGATTCACGAGCACGATAACCATGACTTTCATGAGGAAGCATGACAAGTTTGGCGGTAGCACCATGACCTTTTAAAGCATGGTAATACCGTTTACTCTGTACTGGGAATGTGCCTGAATTATTATCTGCTTCCCCATGAATCAGTAGAATAGGTTCATTGACCTTTTGTGCATGCATAAATGGAGACATAGCAAAATAAATTTCTGGAGCTTCCCAAAAGGTTCGCTGTTCCGACTGAAATCCAAACGGGGTTAGACTTCTATTATAGGCACCACTACGTGCAATTCCTGCCTGAAAAATATCAGAGTGAGCTAACAAGTTAGCTGTCATAAATGCCCCATAAGAATGACCGCCAATTGCTATTTGATTACGAGTAGTTACACCCTTATTTACCATTATATCCGCAGCTGCCTGGGCACTTGCAACTAATTGTTTTACATAATTATCATTGGGCTCTTGGGTCCCTTCTCCAATGATAGGCATGGTAGCACCAGATAGAACTGCATATCCATAGGATAACATAATCAACGGGGATGTAGGACTAATTCTGGAGAATCGGTGTGGTGAGCCAACCATCTGAGAAGCAGCCTTTAATGTTTTAAACTCTCGAGGGTAAGCCCATACTAATAAAGGTAATGGGCCATCGCCTAGTTCATGACCAGGTGGCAGATAAAGAGTGGCAGAAAGATCTACACCGTCGCTCCTTTTATAGGTCAACATCTCCTTATAGACACCTTTCATCTGAGGGTAGGGGTGCTCAAATTGTGTTATAGATTTAAAAGAATTATCCTCAACGCTCCGGATATAATAATTGCCTGGCTCATCCTTTGATTCCCGGCTGGTGATAAAGGTTTTACCATCTTGACTAATCATGGAGATCACCCTTTCGTAATAGGGTGCCTCACATCTCCATAAACGTTTTGAAGTTTTGCTTATAAGATCAAATTCATCTAAAAATGGAAGGTCTCCTTCTGGCGACGCGCCATTTCCTATCATCAATAACTTAGTTTCATCTTTAATAATCATTACTGATCGACCATATTTATTTAAGGT
>NZWI01000032.1 GCA_002701875.1 Fidelibacterota bacterium | reverse complement strand
GTATTCATTTCTCCACGTTTTTCATTTAATTGGAATATTGGAGATCATTTTTTAATTAAAGGGGCATGGGGTAATTATTTTCAATTTATTAACAATATTGTACTTGAAGATGTTTTACAAGGGAATTCCAATTTCTGGCTTGTATCGGACGATAATATTCCTCCTGGTTCTGCAGAACATCAAATCTTAGGGTTCAAGTATGAAACGCGTAATTACTTATTTGAGATTGAGGGCTATCGAAAATTCATGGATGGTATGATTGAATATACAAGACGTTTTCAAGAATTAGCTGACTATGGTAATTACTTTTTCTTTGGTGATGCCTATGCGGAGGGTTTAGAATTTTTGGCTCAGAAAAAGACCGGAACGTTTAATGGGTGGATTGGCTATACATTTGGAAATGTAAAATATGATTTTGGAGCCTTAGCACCGGAACCTTATCCTGCTAGCCATGATAAAACACATGAGGCAAAGATAGTAGGTATATATAAGTTCGGTGCCTGGAATTTTGCTTCAACATTGATCTATGCTACAGGTACACCATATACTACTCCTGAAAGCCGATATTATCTTCCGTTATTAGATGGTGATGAGTTTAACTATATTCATGTTAGTGACAAAAACGCGCATCGTTTACCAGATTACCAGCGATTAGACATTAGTCTTTTTAGACAATTAGAAACTCCTGATTTTAAATGGGATGTGGGTTTTTCAGTTTTTAATCTTTTGAATAATAAGAATGTTAATTATCGAGAATATGATTTAGATGTTGTCCCGGTATTAGTCTCTGATATGATGCTGCTCCCTATGACAATAACCTTATTTTTTAAAGTGTCTTTAAAATAAAGTAGATATATGAAAAATAAATTATCCATATTGAGTTTACTTATTGTCGTATTCGTTACAATTAGCTGCGAAGATGATCTTAAAGCAGTTCCTGATGAAAATTTAATTGTAGTTCGTGCATATATTTATGAAGGTCAACCTGTGAAGGATATTGTACTCATGTCTACATTGGCATTAGATGATGAGAGTACCGAATCAACGCCAATTGATTCTGCTGAAGTAATTCTTTCACGTGGAAATGAGAAATTTAAACTTGAACCCGTTTATTCCAATGATACCACTGAAACAGACACGACGTTTGCAATTACTTACCATTATCCAGATAGCAATCTTATTGTAGGAATTGGAGATACCTTTCGATTAGAGATAAATTATATGGAGCAACAGCTTACTTCTGAAACAGTCGTTCCAATGAAACCTGATAGCTTTTCTGTATCACTTGATACACTTTGGGTTCCTGAATTCAATAGGAATAGAGATTACGTAAACTGGATTTTTGCAGATTCAAATCGGATTCAGCTTTATTGGGATAATCCTGATCAACTTTACCATTATCTATTAATGGATAATGTTGAAGTAGATCCAAATCCTCTAGAAAAACAAGCACCTCCGCGTTGGAAGCGTTTTATATCTCAACCTTTTGCTGATACCTCATACACTATTTTACCNACGAATGTTACTCATTTTGGTCGCCANGATATTGTACTTTTTCATGTACAGACTGATTATGTTTTATTATATCAGTCAAGTGGGCAAGATTCAAGAGATTTGAATGAACCATATTCAAATATAAAAGGTGGATTAGGTATCTTTACTGCATTTAATAGTGATACAGCAAGCGTTTATTTAGTTAAGAAAGAAACTTCANACTAAGAGATCAGAAAAGCCAGACCGCTGGCTTCATTTTGCTTCTGAGCTAATAATCTTTCTGTGTTATTGGCTAGATTTTTATCCCAATCTTTTAATTTAGGAGCCATTATACGATGGTAAATCCATGGTACAAATAAAACTAAATAAACACAGGATAAATATCCTAATGGCATTTCTGGAGCGCGAGAATATGCTTTTAATTCCCAGTATTCTAAGGAAGCATCCTCATGGTGAGAAGAGTGACGCGTTAAGTTATAAAGAAGAATGCTGCTAATTCTTTTATTAGTGTTCCATGAATGCTTTGGTTGGATTGGAGCTCCTTCTTCACGAATTAATCCATAATGTTCCATATAATTGACGCCTTCCAACATGATTTTTCCTCCGGTCGTAATCAGTAGGAACATAATTAAACCTGCCCAACCACTCAAATAAAATGCTCCAGCAGTAAGCAGCCCTGAACGACCATAACCAATAAGCATTTTGTTTCGAAAAGAGAAAGNATTGTAACCTTGTTTTTTTAATCTATTATTTTCAATGATCCATGCATTGCGATGTGATAAAGTAGTAGATCGAAAAATAAAAGAATATGGGTTTTGGCCTCGNCTAGCAGTTGCAGGGTCTCTTTCTGTCGCTACATATTTATGATGGCCATAAACATGCTCAATTGCGAATGCACAATCCCATGTAAAGGCCAAAAACCAATTACCAAGAAACATATCAAATTTATTTTTTTTACGATGNGTAAGTTCATGTCCTACATTAGTTCCTGCAGATGCAACTAATAAACCCATTACGATGACATACCCTACTAAATCATATATGGTTGTATTCTCTCTTGCAACCATAGAAGATGAACCCCACTCTGGAAGCGGATAATCACCTACCATCCATATACTTGCTAGAACAGCAATTATAAGAAACGGAAAATTAATGTATAGTAGAAAATTCAAGATTTTAGTTGANGGATATTTTGGGTTTGTANTGTTATCACCAAGAGCAAAATCCCCCAAAATGACTATCATTGCGAANATTGCAAAATAGACCCACATCCAATGTTCACCTCTTAAGGCAAAGAAAGCGCCAAATGCTGTGAGAGTAGGTGCAGCTGCGAAACGAATATATTTTATCATGGTTTTCCTTAAAGAGTTTAACATTCACTTATTGAATATTCAAGTTAGAGGTAATTAGCTGAAAACTGTAAATTAAGTGCTCAATTATAATTATTTAAAAGGAAATTGGTTTAATGGAAATATTTTATTTTGTTATTGGATGGACTATATCATTGGGTGGTTTATACGCAGTTCATAAAATATTGATAGTTGCAGAGAAACACGAAAAATAATTTTTTTTGAAGAAATCCATAAAAATTTATACCACTAATTGGTGTAGTTATTGTGANCTTGCTAAACGTTTTTTTGATGAAAAAGGATGGGATTATGAAGAGATCAATATTGAAAAATTAGGTTGGGATCGATCTAAACTTCTAGAAGTTGGTAAAGCCACTACAGTACCTCAAATTGTAATTGATGGAGAAGCTATCGGTGGCTATGACGAATTAATCAAAATTCACAATTAGAAAAATTAATTGTAAATAATGTTGAAAGATTTTTTATACCACGTACCACCTATGGGTATTTACGAGACACTTTACGCATTTCGGGATACCTTTGGGAGTTTCATGGGTACTGAAGGTACACATCCGTGGTCCCAAGGATTTCCGCTGACCTCACCATTGGAAAAATTTGGTGGACCAGAGTTACCAGGAAGTGTTGANGTCACTTNNGAGGATCGGTTTTACCCNAANGCATGGGGGCANCCTNAANTACGCGANGCCATTGTTGAGTACTATAATTCAAGATATGGATCAACCATCGCACCTGAGAATGTGATGATATTTGCCGGAGGTCGACCTGGGATTTACACCGTGATGACATTTTTAAAAAAACGCGTAAAGGTAAGAATTGGGAATATTGAGTGGCCCGCTTACCTTGATATAATGACACAGACCGATACTGACTATGAGACTGTTCCTTTCAATAAGGAGAACAACTTCCATCCAAAAAATGCAGAATACTATAACCGAAAGAATCTTGATGAAGGAACAGCGATTATGCCCGTCATCTCAAACCCTCAAAATCCTTCAGGCCAAACACGTTCTGGTGAAGAACTCCGTGAACTGATTAAGATCGCAGAGCAACCCGGTAACGGTATCTTGCTCGATGAGGCATACGAAATGTTCCACTCCCCTTCAGTNAGCGGTATTGAATTTGTACGGGATCTTGATAGTAGCAATGTCTTCCTTTCAGGTGCTTGTACGAAGGGACTTCAGTCACCAGGCATTCGCATCGGTTGGATCATTGCCAGTAAGAGAAATATAGGAATCTTAGCAAATTACTCTAGCTTNGGAATGGGTGGTGTAAGCCATCCTTCTCAACATTATGCAATCAAGCTTCTCGAGTCCAGCCGCGTCAAGAAAGCACGCAAAGCGGTAGAGGAGCACTACAATTGGCAGCGCCAGCGATATGGCAAGGCATTCGAGGAGATGGGTCTAGGAGTCTATACCGGCGATGGAGGTTTCTATCACTGGCTTGAGTTGCCTGAAGGGATGACCAGTGATGAACTGAACAAGCGGTTGTTCAAGCACGGTGCAGCAATTCTATGTGCTTTTGACTGTGATATGGGCCGTCCCCATTCGAAAGATCCCAAATACAAAACACCATATGACCGATTCTTTCGATTTTCTTTTGGACCTCTTCTGCCTGAGACTTTTGAAGCAGATATCAAACTTTTCCGTGAAGTGTATGAGACTTACAAAAATGAGGCGGGTGTTGATTAATAAAAGGGTTGATCGAAATTAGCTAATTGATCATTTGGTGGCTTTACCCAAATTAAATAACTGTACATATTTTTCTTAGGCGCCATCATTTTTGACAGATTTTTTAGGGTTTTTTATTTTGTAAAAAATATAGTCTTGCATTACAATTAGACCCCAATGAGGAGTGTAAATTGAATCATAACAAACTGAAAAAATGGATATTAATGTTGTGGGCGACATTATTTCTCGNATCATGCATTGAGCAGGATACCANGGATGAACTATATCAAATCTTTTCGGATGCACATCAATATCAATTGGATAGCAATCCAATCAGTGCGACTTATTCAGGTAACCATAAATTAAATGATCGAATGCCATCTGTTTCTACAGAACAGATTGAAAAAAATCTAAAGTTCTGGAAGTCCATTTATTACCGTTTAGAAAAGATCCAATTAAATGATCTTTCAAAAAATGATAGGGTGAATCATAAGATATTTAGTCGGATCATAAATAGCCGAATAAGAGGTATTGAATACAAAGATTACTGCATGCCATTCAATGCCGATTCTGGTTTTCATACAGGTNTNTCNCGTTTGTATAAAGCTATGCCTTTCAAAACAGTTGAGGATTATAAAGACTACATTGCAAGGCTGCTAGATTTTCCAAGATATTTTGATGAGCAGATTGCAAATATGCGAATTGGTATTAATAACGGAATTTCAGTCCCAAAAGTTGTTTTAAAAGGTTATGAAGTCACGATAAAAACCCATGTGGTAGATTCTCATGAAGAAAGTGCCTTTTATGAACCATTTCGCTCCTTCCCAAATTCATTTAATGCTGAACAAAAATTGGAAATAAAAAAAATGGGACAGCAGGCAGTTATGAATGGTGCTGTCAAAGCGTATTCTTCTTTTTTGAATTTTTTCTTAAATGAATACTATCCCAATGCCCGTATAACATTAGGTGCATCTGAACTGCCAGGGGGCATGGATTACTATAATTTCAAGATAGATCATTTCACAACATTAAATCTCAGTGCTCAAGAAATCCACGAAATTGGTTTAAAGGAAGTGGCAAGAATTCGCAGTGAAATGGAAGCAGTAATTGAATCTGTTGAGTTTAAAGGTAGCTTTTCTGAATTTTTAAATTTTCTNCGGACCGATCCTCAATTCTATGCAACTTCACCTGAAGCTTTGCTTAAAGAAGCCTCTTTCATTGCAAAACGAATGGATGCTAAACTTCCAGCTCTATTTAACAAGCTGCCCCGATTGCCCTACGGTGTGGCACCCGTTCCTGATGATTTGGCACCAAAATATACTGGTGGCAGATATGTTGGTCCTGCGGAAGGGAGCAAAGAACCAGGGTATTATTGGGTTAATACCTATAAGCTAGATGCACGACCATTGTATAATCTGGAAGCTTTAACGCTTCATGAAGGCGTTCCCGGACATCATCTACAGAACTCTATTGCATCTGAATTAAATGACCTTCCTGAATTTCGAAAAGACCTTTATTTATCCGCATTTGGTGAAGGTTGGGGTTTATATAGTGAATATCTAGGAATTGAAGCAGGGTTTTATACGGATCCCTACAGTAATTTTGGTCGCCTCACCTATGAAATGTGGCGGGCATGTCGTCTTGTGGTTGATACGGGCATCCATGCTATGGGATGGTCCCGTCAACAAGTTATAGATTATCTATCCGAAAATACTGCTTTACCAATTCATGAATGTACAACGGAAACAGATCGCTACATTGCTTGGCCAGGCCAGGCTCTTTCTTATAAAATTGGCGAACTTAAAATTAAAGAATTAAGAAAGTTTGCCGAAGAAGAGTTAGGAAGAAAATTTGATGTGAGGGATTTTCATGATACAGTACTAGGTAGTGGTTCAGTGCCGTTAGATGTATTGGAAGATCAAATACAAGATTGGGTTGCAGCCCAAAAAAATTAAAAGGAAATAAAATGTCAAATTCATCACCACGTTTTTCATCACGATTTGCCTTTTTGGTCAGTGCATTGGGTATCGCAGTAGGTACCGGTAATATATGGAGATTTCCCCGTATAGCTGCTTCAAATGGCGGCGATGATGGCGCAGGCGCATTTCTAGTTGCCTGGATCATATTTTTATTCATGTGGAGCATACCCCTTATTATAGTTGAATATGTTATGGGGCGAACTGCTAGGAAAGGTACGATCGGTGCGTTTGCACACTTTATGGGTAAACCATTTGCATTTTTAGGCGGATTTATAGGGTTCGTGGCTACTGCCATTGCATTTTATTATTCAGTGGTCGTTGGATGGAATATCTTTTATTTCGGAAGTATGGCATTGACGGATTTACCAAATACAACCGAAGCCTCTAATACGCTATGGAATCAGTTTCAAGAGAGCGGTTTCCCGATTTTATTCCATGGGGTAGCCATGAGTGTAGGCGGATTTGCGATTTATAAGGGCGTTACCTCTATTGAAAAAGTAAATAAATTTCTTATACCTACACTATTGATTATAGTATTGATATCTGTAGTTAGAGCTATCACTTTGCCTGGCTCAATGGCTGGCATCACCTATCTATTTACTCCAGAATGGAGTCAGTTAAAAGATCCTCGAATATGGCTAGAAGCATTAACTCAAAATGCTTGGGATACAGGGGCTGGATGGGGATTGTTTCTCACATATGCTATTTACATTCGAAGACGCTATGGCTTAATTAAAAATGCATTTACTGTAGCTATTGGTAATAACCTGGTATCTTTACTGGCAGCCATCATGGTTTTTAGTACCGTGTTTTCCATTTTGGGCAATGAAATGGGAATGGCCAAAGGGGAAATTTTAGAGGTGATGAAAACATCAGGTCCAGCTGCCACGGGGCTGACCTTTATTTGGATGCCGCAGTTATTTGCAAAAATGGCTTTTGGAAAAACTTTGGCTATTTTGTTCTTCATGGGTCTTACATTTGCAGGATTCTCATCTTTGATCTCCATGCTTGAATTGGCTGTAAGAAATCTTCGGGATATGGGAGTTGAACGTAAAACAGCTGTTGGTTGGATCGTTGGTGTTTGTTTTCTTATGGGAATTCCTTCTGCAAGGAACTTAGATATACTGAGTAATCAGGATTTTGTTTGGGGTGTTGCCTTGATGTTGGCTGGCGTTTTTGTAGCACTGGCGGCGATTAAATATGGATTACCCAGAATTATGGAAGAAATCAGCTCAGGTAACGAAGATGATTGGTCATTCCCATTTTGGTGGCGACCAGTCATTAATTATGTTGTGCCCGTAATAGGTGTGGTAATCTTTTTGTGGTGGATGTGGCTTTCAGCTACTGTATATGCGCCAGCAGACTGGTATGATCCAACTTCATTGTATAGTGTTGCAACTTGTGTAGTTCAATGGGCTATCCCAATGGTAGCATTTTATATTTTGAATACTTGGATGAATAATAAGTTTGAAAATTCACTAGAATTTGAAAACTAAGGAGATTATAATGATAAAATCATCAAAGTCTATTTTAACTCTATTAATTATATCAGCCGTTTCATATGGTCAATTCGGGAAAAAGAATATCCAAGAATCAATTGAACAACGAGCTAAGGATTATGAAAATATAGCTAAATCAATCTGGGGATGGGCTGAATTAGGATATCAGGAAGAAAAAAGTTCTGCACTTCTAAAAAAAACATTATCGAATGAAGGTTTTAGCATTAAGTCTGGTGTGGCTGAGATTCCCACAGCTTTTGTTGCAGAATATGGTTCTGGCAAACCAATTATTGGAATACTAGCAGAATTTGATGCGTTGCCAGGAATTTCACAGGAAGTTGCTACTGAACGAAAACCGATATTAGGTCAAGCTGGAGGGCATGCTTGTGGTCATCATTTGTTTGGAACGGCATCTACGGCTGCAGCGATAGCAGTAAAAAATTACTTAAATAAATCTAAAAAGAAAGGCACTGTGCGTTTATACGGCACTCCTGCTGAAGAAGGTGGCTCTGGAAAAGTGTATATGGTTCGTGCAGGTCTTTTTGATGATGTGGATATTGTTTTAGATTGGCATGCAAGTGATAGAAATGCTGCTAACCCAGGTACGTCCATGGCTAACAGATCTGCAAAATTTAGGTTTCATGGATATTCAGCACATGCAGCCGGAGCACCAGAGAAAGGACGCTCAGCATTAGATGGGGTTGAGGCTATGAATAATATGGTTAATCTTTTGCGGGAACATATTCCAGATGGCTCACGTATTCATTATGTAATTACAAGAGGTGGGAATGCACCTAATGTTGTACCTGACTATGCAGAGGTATTCTATTATGTTCGAGATTTTAACGTAGATATTTTGGAAGATATTTGGTTGCGTGTTATAAAAACTGCGGAAGGTGCAGCATTGGGGACAGGTACTCGTTTGGAATATGAAATTATTCATGGAAACCGACCAGTATTGGCAAATGATGTCACACAAAAAATAATGTATAACAATCTAACAGCCATCGGTGGAATTAATTATGACCGTAAAGAAAAAAAATTCGCAAAAGAAATTTATAAAACACTTCGAAATCCTAGTTTGGNTTTAGAATCAGCTAGCGAGGTTCAACCTTACGANTTTAGNAAGGGTAAAGGATCAACGGATGTAGGCGATGTTAGTTGGATGGTTCCAACCGCAAGATTAAGAATGGCTACGTGGGTTCCGGGGACTTCTGCGCATACATGGCAAGCCGTATCAGCTGGAGGTATGAGTATTGGAATGAAAGGGATGGTAAATGCCGCTAAAGTTATTGCTGGTACAGCCTTTGATTTATATAATGATCCTGAAACTGTTAAAAATGCTAAAAAAGAATTGATTGAACGTCGCGGACCTACCTTCAATTATTATTCACTTCTAGGTGAGCGGAAACCACCTTTAGATTTTCGTAAGTGATCTTAATTCAATGTGGTAGAATTAAATATAATTTAACTAGTTAGTATATAATTCATAATCTTATAAGAAATAATAATTATAATCATGTCGAAGGAAATTATAGTTATAGGCTCTGGACTTGCAGGAATGTCATGTGCAGCCTATTTAGGAAAAGCTGGTCATCGTGTTACGGTTATTGAAAAAAATGCTTCTTATGGTGGGAGATTGCAAACATTAAGTAAGCAGGGATTCACTTTTGATTCAGGGCCAAGTTGGTATTGGATGCCTGATATATTTGATTCTTTTTTTGCAGATTTTGATAGTACAACAAGTGATTATTATGATTTAAAACGAATAAACCCTGGATATAGAGTTTATTTTGGTGAACAAGATTATTTTGATTTAGTTGAAAATCTTGATGACCTGAAATCAGCTATTAATAAACTTGAAGAAGGCGGAGGTAGGGCTCTAAACAGATATCTTGATGATGCTGGAGAAAAATATGAAGTAGCCGTCAAAAAATTTATGTATAAACCTAGCTTATCCCCTTTAGAATATATACATCTTGANCTCATAAAGCGATTGGGTAGGTTGAATTTATTTAAACCAATTAGTAAACACATCCGCCAACATTTTACTAATCCAAAAATTATACAAATGTTAGAGTTCCCTAGCTTACTGTTGGGTGCAAAGCCATCTGATACNCCCGCATTNTATAGTATAATGAATTATGCTGANATTGTTTTAGGAACATGGTATCCAAGCGGAGGAGTAAGGTCTGTGGCCACTGCTATATATAAAGTGGCAAAATCTCAAGGGGTCAATTTTTTCTTTAATCAGCCAGTGGAAAAAATTTCAGTNAATGGAAATNNAGCAACAGAAGTTNTTACNAATAAATCATCTTNTNNTGCNGACATAATNGTTGCAAATGCTGATTANAACCATGTNGANCAGACAATGTTACCAAGGAACCTCCGTAATTATTCAAAATCATACTGGGAAAAGAGAGTCATGTCGCCAAGTGCGTTAATATTCTATGTTGGTTTAAATAGGAAGCTTGATATATCACATCACACATTATTTTTTGATACTGATTTTAATTCACATGCTAAAGAAATTTATGATGATCCAAAATGGCCTAAGGATCCTCTTTTTTATACATCATGCGCCTCTAAAACCGACCCGAAAGTTGCTCCAGATAATGGAGAGACTCTATTCATTTTAATTCCTGTTGCACCTAATTTGACGGATAATGAGGAAACTAGGAAAAGATATTTTGACCAAGTTATATCAAGAATGGAGTTATTAATTCACCAAAATATTAAAGATAATATTGTTTTTTGTAAATCCTACGCTCATAAGGATTTTATTTCAGATTACAACTCATTTCAAGGGAATGCATACGGTCTAGCAAATACATTATTTCAGACTGCCTTTTTAAAACCAAAAATTAAAAATAATAGAATCAACAATTTATATTACACAGGACAATTAACAGTGCCAGGACCCGGGATGCCACCAGCCCTTGTTTCAGGAAAGATTGTGGCTGATCAAATTAATATTGAAATATAATGACTAATTCTGAAAGATATCTTGATTCAAGTTTAAAAGCTTCTAAGATCCTTACGAAGACTTATAGCACTTCATTTTCTATGGGGATTTTTTGTTTAGGTAAAGATATTAGAAATGCTATATATGCTATTTATGGATTTGTACGAGTAGCTGATGAAATTGTTGATACTTTTTTTGATATAGACCAAAGTAAGAAAATTGATGATTTTCATAAATCAACAATTGAATCGATACAAAACTCATATAGTTCAAACCTAATCCTTCATGCGTTTCAACATGTCGTTAACACCTATCAAATTGATGTTAATTTAGTTGAGTCTTTCTTTAAAAGTATGAAAGCGGACCTAACTGAAAAAAGTTATGATAGAGAATCTTATGAAGAATATATCTATGGTTCTGCTGAAGTTGTTGGTTTAATGTGTCTTTATGTCTTTCTAAATGGTAATGATAAAAAGTATAGTGAATTAAAAGAATATGCTCAAAAATTAGGTTCTGCATTTCAAAAGGTTAATTTTTTAAGAGATCTTCACGAGGATTATGAATTAAAAGGTCGTGCATATTTTCCTGAGCTTGAAATGAATGGAAAATTTGATGATTCTTCAAAAAAACAAATTGAAATAGATATTCAAAAAGATTTTGATGAAGCCATTAATGGTATTAAAAGATTACCTAGCTCAAGTTGCCTAGGAGTTTATCTCGCTTATAGATATTATAACAAATTGTTGAAAAAAATAAAATCAACGCCTGCTTCAAAGCTTTTGAGTAGCCGTATACGTGTTAATAATTTTCAAAAGTTTACATTGCTTCCTTCAGCGATATTATTTTCATTATTTATGAGAAAAGCTTAATCATGATATTAGTGTTTATACTTTTAATATTTACAAACAATTCAATTACTGATGAAGCAATTCGTGAAATGTATAAAGCTTCCACTAATAATAAAGAAATTTGCAAAGAACTTTTCGAACTATTAAAAGAAGAAAATAAATTAAACTCTTCTCCAACAAAATTAGCTTTTTATGGAGGCACGCTAAGCTTAATGGCATTTTATTCGGATAATCCAATCGAAAAAATAATGTATAGTAATGAAGCAAATAAGGTTTTAGATCGTTCGGTGGAATTGGATCCTCAAAATTTTGATGCGAGAAGTTTGAGAATTCTATATAATGCTAATGTCCCTAGTATTTTATCAAATAATGGTGAGCTTAATGAGGACATTCTTTTATTTAATTCTTTGATCAGAATTCCTCAAAACTATACTTTATATAATGAATGGATGATTTCAACTATCAATGAAATTCTAAGCAAATCTAAGTCGTAAATTCTGAGCCTTATGTTTGAATCATTAATTGTTATTGGAGCATTCCTTGGTATGGAGTTTGTTGCGTGGGCAACTCACAAATATGTGATGCATGGATTTTGTTGGTTTCTACATGAAGACCATCATGTCCTTACTGGAAAACCTTACCAAAAGAATGATTCATTTGCACTTGTTTTTGCAATCCCAAGTATTACATGTTTTTTCATTGGGAGTTTTTACCAACCATTCTGGTTAATATATATCGGTTTGGGTATATTGCTTTATGGAATCGCCTACATGTTAGTTCACGATATCTTTATTCATCGTCGATTAAAAATTTTTCAAAAACCAATGAACAAATATTTAAAAGGTGTCTTATTTGCACACCGCATACATCATTCAAATTTAGGAAAGGAAAATTGTGAGTATTTTGGAATGCTTTTTGTTCCAATACGTGCATTTAAGTTAATGGAGAAATAGTAATGGATAATTATTTATATCTATTAATAAATATTACTTCCATAATTATTCCATTTATTTTCTCATTTTATCCCAGAACAGAATTTATTTCAACCTGGAAGAAGATATTCCCTAGCCTTATAATAATGAATGGGATTTATTTAATCTGGGATATTATTTTTACCCGAATAGGTGTTTGGGGATTTAATGAAGATTATTTGATAGGATTTACCATTCTATCCCTTCCCTTTGAAGAATGGTTGTTTTTTATATGTATTCCATTTGCTTCGTTATTTATTCACTACAATAAAATTAAGCTACAGCCAAAATGGCGTTTATCTGAATCAAAAACAAAATTGGTTGCAACTATTATTATTGTCTTATTATTGATACTATTAATTTTGAATTTTGGAAAATTGTATACAACTATTACTTTTATTAGTAGCATCGCTATTTTGATTTTAGTGCTGGTAAGAAATATTTCCTTATTACAGGATTTTCTAGTTTCATATGCGTTCATATTGATTCCATTTTTTATTGTCAATGGAATTCTCACAGGATCGTTTATTGTTGAACAAGTTGTTTGGTATAATAATATGCATAATATGGGTATACGAATTGGAACAATTCCATTTGAAGATATTTTTTATGGCATGACTTTATTGCTTGGGACTCTTTTTTTATCTTCTGAATTGAAGGGGCCTGTAAATCATCAATCAAAATAATAACCTAATTATTTTTTATTTTGTTTAAATATCTAAATCTGATTTTCATTTTTTGCATTTTAAATGTTGTCACATTTTCACAGGAAAATTCAGAAAATGATAAACGAGTCATTATAACAAAACAAATATCTACGGGCAAAATAAAATTAGATGGATTATTAGATGAACCAGAATGGGATATGGTTTTACCAGCTAAAGACTTTATTCAACGAGATCCAATTGAAGGAGCTCCTGGGACAGAAAAAACAGAAGTATCTGTCATTTATGATGAAAACAACCTCTATATAGGTGCCATGTTATTTGATAGTGATCCAGATGGAATTCTTGCTTATCAGAAACGTAGAGATCAGAGCTTACGCACGGATGATCGTTTTATGTGGATTTTAGATACTTTCCTTGATGGACGAACAGGTTATTTTTTTGAAGTGAATCCTGCTGGGCTTATGGGAGATGGAATCATTATTGGTAGTGAATCCCATTGGGGGACAAATAAAGATTGGAATGGAATCTGGGATGCGCGAGTTGTGATTTTACCTGAAGGCTGGTCTGTAGAAGTTGTTATCCCCTTCCGTACTCTAAATTATAATCCTAATCTTGAAACTTGGGGAATCAATTTTCAACGTACAGTTCGAAGGAAAAATGAAGATGTAAAATGGGCAGGTTTTCAACGTAACAAAAAATTAACATCGCCAATACATGCGGGACATCTTTCTGGATTAAAAAATTTGACGCAAGGGAAAGGCGTTGAGCTTAAACCCTATATTAGTATGAGCAATCGACAAATGGAAATGGATAAAGGTTTGCAAAAGGATAATCTAAGTGATTTAGGCTTCGATATGTCTATGAATATTACTTCGGGATTGAAGGGNTCGCTGACATATAACACAGANTTTGCAGANGCAGANGTTGATCAACGTAGAGTAAACTTAACACGATTNCCATTGAGATATGCAGAAAAACGCGGATTTTTTCTCGAAGGTGCTGGTGTTTATTCTTTCTCACCNCGAAATGATGTAATGCCATTTTTTAGCCGTAGGATTGGCCTATCTGAAGGAAAACAGATACCTATAAACTATGGTGGCAGGTTATCTGGACAGCTTGGGGATTACGAGATTGGTGTGATACAAGCTCAAACTAAACCAATTGAAAGTTTACCAGGTGAGAACTTTACTGTTGCAAGGGTAAAAAGAGCATTATTGAAACAATCTTATTTTGGCTTAGTATATACTGATCGTTCAACTAGTAAAGGAAAAGTAGATTCAACGACATTGGACCAAACCCTTTATGGTGCAGACTTGGATTTGAAAACTTCAGAATTTATGGGTGACAAAAATCTTCAATTTCAAACATTTTTTGTATTTCACACTGCACCTTATAATAAACCTAATCTTAATCTTTCTGATCTTTCGACGCGCGGTTTAAGATTATCCTATCCAAATGATATTATTCGTACTCATGTATCTTACCGCGAATTTGGAGATATGTATAAACCTGCAGTGGGATTTAATAGGCGTAATGGGTTTAAACGTATACAACCAAGTTTTAGCTACCATCCGCGCCCAGAGAAATATGAGTTTATTAGACAAATTGAATTTGGTATTCAATATGAGTATATGACGGATCTCAACAATAATCTGTTAAAGAAAGAAACAACGATTACACCATTTAGTATACGATTCGAAAGCCAGGATGAAATTGAATTCAAGATTGTGAAATTAATAGAATATCTTGATAAGCCATTTGACATTTATGAAGATATAACTATCCCCGTCAAGGAATATAGCAGCGGTGAATTACAGTTTAAATTTGAAACATCAGAAAAAAGAATGATTTCAACAGAGTTAGAATATCAAACTGGTGATTTCTGGACGGGTAAGAAACATACGTTAAAAAGTCAAATTTCAGTAAAGCCATTTTCTGGATTTAATATTCAAACAGAGTACGAAAAAAATCAGGTTAAATTGAGCGGTAATAATTTCAATACAGAATTATATAATATTGAATTAGGAATTTATCCTACTCCTCGAACTGCCATATTTAGTAATGTTCAATATGACAATGTATCCAATGCCGTTGGTTTATTTGCTAAACTGCAGCATACGATTCGTCCGGGAAGTGATTTTTATTTAGTTTATACACATAACTGGATGAGCTTGAGCGATCAGATATTTGATTTTGATTTAAAAACTATTTCAAAGGTTAGTTCTTTAAAAATCAATTATACCTTGAGATTATAGGTTTCTAAATAAATTAATCATAAACTATATAATAATATTATCAAACTGAGTGAAAACATAGTTAAAGCCGGTAGCATATTATTGAGATTATTTTTTACTCTAATATGAGTTATGATTGCCGCACTCATAAAAAATAAAATTCCTCCGGCGCCAATCAAAACAATTTCTTTTATATCAGAATGAAGCATTAATGCGAAGGATATCTTCATTATTCCAACAAGATCCCTTAATCGTTTAGTTAATTTATAATGTTCAAATTCATTTCTAATATTATTGTATCTAACAACCCAAACAAAAAGTATTGATACAAGCACTATCGTTTTAAGAACTTCGATTAATGTTTCTAGAGATAGATTCATTATGACACCTCCATTGGTATTAATTAGTAAAAATAAATTTTTTATGTATTTAGAATAGATAAAACTAAATTTTATTTTATATCATTGCATTGACTTTATTTAAAATTTTTTTGCTAAGATATGTGAACCAATTATTGAACTTAAATATATAAAATATTTTACTTGTATAATATTATTATAGTATATAATATCGCGCATAACGCTCATATAATATTTTTATATTTAATGAGTTTTAATAAAAGTTTTTGAAGTTTTTTTATGATGATTTGGTCAAGAGCGAATTAATAAAAAATTATTTTATCGTTATGAATATGAAATTTAATCCTATGCTGACACCCAAAAAAATGTTACAAAAAGGTATCTTTGGGGGAACTTACTTTAGTAGGCTAATAGATATAGAAGATTTCCCTAGTAATTGGTTTTGTGAACTAGATAAAAAATATTATTTATCAAAAAATTATAATATTGAAACAAATTACTTTAAAATAAAATCTGGGTTATCCCAAAAACAATGGGAAGTAAAAGGTTGGATTCATAGAGATGATCCCAGAGGGTGGTTTGAATGGTACTGTAAGTACTCTTTGGGTAGGAGACATGAAGATGACGCACGCCAAATTAAAAGATGGTTAGCATTTTGTGGGCCAAAAGGGCGATGGAGAAATATTATTTATAGAAAGATTTACAATGCAGATTGTAAAATTGATTTTAGTTGGAATATAAGTAGAAGAATACAGCAGTCTTTATTGCATTGGTCATATGTCGTAAATGAAGATGACTATGAAAATTGGAAAAGATCGAATGTATCATAATTTATCAATTTAATAACAATTGTTGAGGTTATATGATAGATAAAATTGAGAAGTCCCTCGTTGATCGTATTGGATCAAGCATTTTTATAACATTGTTTCTTAGTTTTTTGTTTACAGTGATTTTCCAATCCTATG
This sequence comes from Fidelibacterota bacterium, assembly GCA_002701875.1. GTDB lineage: Bacteria > Fidelibacterota > Marinisomatia > Marinisomatales > TCS55. The sequence continues at coordinate 9,849 of NZWI01000032.1, read as the reverse complement.
TCTATAAATATCAACAGGTTTTTCTTGGGTTTTTTGCAGGCTCTATCTTGGTTGCTGTTTTCTTATTTGCTACTTGGAAACTTAAAGATGCCCTNGAGAATAATGACAAATAAAGATTANAANGATGCTATNGTGACNTTTGTGTTNGATACAAAATTTATCCTAATCGTTTTGTTTATCNCTCTTATGNNNAAATTATTACAATGGTAAAATGTTAAATAAATTTTCAAGTNTTGNAATTGGTTTNATAGATAANCCAATAGGTGTTTTTATAACAATAATTTTCACTGTATTAGTTATTGGTGTAATTATTTAATAATTATAATTCGAAATAGAGAGGAAGTACGATGAGTTCAAATAGTTGGTATTTATTAATGATTTTTTCAATTCTTATTGCTGTTACGGCATTTGTTTTTGGTACGACAGTTTTTGGTTATGAAAGCGATCAGCAAGCTAGAGAAGTTGGAATTTTTGTTGGGCTTTGGGCTCCAACATTTGGTTCCTTAGGAATACGGGTTCAATTTAATGANCTCTATGAAAATAAAATAAAGGAGATGAGATCTAATGGATAGGATATTTCTTGCTGTAGAATTACAGGTTGGCGATACTATTGGTTTTACATTTTTCTTAACTAGCATAGCGATGTTAGCTGCTACGGTATTCTTTTTTATAGAGAGGAGTTCAGTAGCAGAAAAGTGGAAATTATCTTTAACAGTTTCTGGCTTAATTACAGGTATAGCAGCTGTCCACTATTATTACATGCGTACCGTTTGGATAGAAACTGGAATGAGTCCAACGGAATTCCGCTATATTGATTGGATTTTAACTGTTCCATTAATGTGTGTGGAGTTTTATTTGCTTACTGGAGTTGGTCTTAAAAAGATGGTTACTGCATCGATAATTATGTTAATAACAGGTTATTTTGGTGAAGCAGGTCTTTTACCAGTCGCAAATATTGGTCCTGCTTTTTGGGGCTTATTAAGTGGATTGGCCTATTTATTTATTGTAAATGAAGTCTATCGTGGCGAGATAGCATTGGCAGCTGCAAAAGCCAGTAAGAAGATAGCGAATGCAAATTCATTATTATTAAAATTTATCATCATTGGATGGGGTATCTATCCACTAGGTTATCTAATTGGTACAGGGGATGGACAGTGGTATAGTATTCTTAATGGGATAATTGATACAGACGCTAGAGAATTGATTTATAATATTGGGGATGCTGTAAATAAAATCGGTTTTGGTATGGTTATTTGGTCAGTAGCTAAAAAATAAAAAATTCTAAAATGAATGATATTAATAAAAAGCTTTCTTATGTTGATCATCTCGCCATTGTTGTAGATAGCATTCCACAGTCAGTTAAATATTACTCTCTTCATTTCAACTGTAAGGTTAGATATAAAGATTCCACTTGGGCTATGCTTGAATTTGAAAATATCAATTTAGCTTTGGTATCTAAAGATGAGCATCCGAATCATATAGCAATTGTGGATGAAAAAAAAATAAAGAGTAAAGATATCCAATTTCATAGGGATGGAATTGGATATCTTTACGTCCAAGACCCCGATTCTAATTACATTGAATTAATTGATAGAAAATCTTAAGGGTAAATATGTCATCAGTAAATATCTATAAGAGTAAAACGTATTGTTTGGTATCTGCTTTTTCTGCGGATGCTAATGAGCTTGCCACTACAGTGGAGGATCTGTTAGTAAAAGGTTGGACTCTCGCGGGTGGTATCTCGGCTTCAAACAGTATGCTATTCCAGGCTCTTTATAAATGAAGAATTTTATAATCATTGGCTCTAGCGGGGGAATTGGGAATCAGCTGGTTGCAGATTTAGGTAATACGGAGAATCAGCTCCTACTTGGTTATCACAGTGATAAATCACGTAATCACTTGCCTAATACTATATCTGCTCCAGTTGAGGCCCAGTCATTTAGTTCTGTAGAAGCGCTAGTTGAATTAGGACTAAATGAATTTGGTAAAATAGATGGAGTCGTTAATCTTCCAGGTTCAGTATTATTAAAACCCCCTCATTTAATTTCAGAAATAGAATTTAATCAAACGATTGAAATTAATTTAAAATCTGCTTTTGCGACCTTACGTGCTTGTGGGAAACTGTTATCAGATAGTTCTATAGTACTTATGTCAACAGCTGTAACAGCTTTGGGCCTCAAGAATCATGAATTGATTGTTGCTGCAAAGGCTGGTATAGAGGCTATGGTTCGCTCTGCATCAGTATCCTATTCTAGAAAATCTCTACGTTTCAATGCAGTTGCACCAGGATTAGTAGATACTCCCTTAACAAAAAATATTACAGGGAATGAATTTGCGCTAGAAGTCAGCAAAAAAATGCATATTATAAAAAGAATTGGTACAGCAGCAGATATTTCAAATATGATTAAATTTTTATTGAATTCTGAAAATAACTGGATAACTGGACAAACATTTACAGTTGATGGTGGTCTATCTTCAACTAAGGAAACATATAAATAGTACTAACAAATGCAAATATTTTTACCTTATAAATCATTTAGAAAATCTGCTAAAACTCTAGATTATAAAAGATTGGGTAAACAACGGGTAGAAGCAATGCAGATTATTAATGTAATAGAAGGTAATACCCGAAAAGATGGTCAGCCTTATAAAGGTTGGTTAAAACACCCATGTGTTATTATGTGGAGAGGTTTTGCACCAGCTCTAAAATTATACCATAACATTTTTATTGAAGAATGGATTCAAAGAGGATACAAAAATAATATGGCTCTATATGATTTAANTGAAATTCAAATCANATATCCTNATTGGTTAGGGGAAGAACAGTTTCATTTATCACATAGAGCCAANCTNCTTCGAAAAAATAANGANTATTATAAAAAGTATNAGTGGAATGTTGATTCTNCNNCNGGNTATNTATGGTTAGATGAGAANGGGAATTGGTACGAACAAAAAGTNATGACTGGAGAAAAATATATATTGTATTAATTTATTATTTTTATATTTATAGAATATATATAGCCCATAACGCTCAATATATATTATGATTATTGGGAATATTAATTTAAATTATTGTAATGAAATACCTATCATCAAAAGATGTTGCTAATATTTTAGGAATAAATATTTCAACTTTAAAACGCTGGACAGATAGTGGAAAACTAAGTTGCGAAAAAACAGGCGGCGGACATCGCAAGTTTACAATGCAACACGTACGTGAATTTTATAAATCCCATTCTGATTCNAGTAAAAGTGAGCACCTTTTTCTTAATAAAAAAGAGCACAAGTTTTTATATGGTNTAATTAATNATAGGGATTATAAAGAATTGGCACAGAATCTTGCTTCCNCGAGTTTAGATGCAGATGAATTATCGGTTAATATAATTATTAATGGNTTATACATGAATGGAGTTTCCATTATCGATATTTTGGATTATGTAGTTGATGTAGCTGGTCATATTATAGAAAATCAACTACAATCAAATCAAATTTCACATGCGGAAGTTTATTTTTCNAGAAATATAATTACTCGATCTGTTGATTCATTAAACAAAGANAAACCTAATGGTTCGTTTAATGGTAAAAATGCTCTATGTGTAAACTTTGAAGATAATCTTCCTGATATTGGTGTTGTCATGTCTGAAGTATTATTAAGACATGAAGGATATAATGTTTATAATACTGGTTCTCACGCTGAACTAGGTAGTTTAAAAAATATAATTAAAGATAGAAAGATAGAATTATTATTATTCTATCTTTGTAATCTTCAATGCTGTAATGCTGTTATAGAAAAAAATATAGAAAAAACTAAAACACAGATTCATGAAATTGTAGCATTGGCAAAAAAAGCAAAAGTAAAAGTAATCTTTGGTGGAGAAGGCTTATTACTATTGAAAGGTGTTGAAGATCAAATTAACGGTTCTTTCTTAACTTATAGTGACCTTTCCAGAATCTTATAATTCAAATTAGAACTATAAAACATGAAAACATTTCAATTAAATAAAACTCAGGTAATTAATGATTCANTAGATAATGTNTTTGATTTTTTTTCAAAACCCGAAAACCTAAAAATTATTACACCTGAAAAACTTTCTTTTAATATATTAACTCCAACCCCTATTGATATGAACAAAGGTACCGTAATTGATTATACGATACGTTTATTTGGGATTCCGATTCATTGGCGGACTTTGATAACAAAGTATAATCCACCTTTTGAATTTGTTGATGAACAAATTAAAGGTCCATATAATTTTTGGCATCATNCTCATAAATTTAAAAAGGTTGATGGTGGTGTAGAAATTTCAGATAGGGTAATTTATAGTATACCTATGGGGATTGTTGGTAGAGTTTTACACTTTTTATGGATCAAGAGAGATNTAGAAAAAATTTTTTCCCACCGTAAAGAAATAATAAAAAATATATTAGTTAATAATAATCCTGATGAGAATCAAGNTCATGGAAGGAAAATATAAATGAAAGTCGCTCTATTTGGCGGTACGGGATTTGTAGGCTCTTATATTATTGATGAACTATTAAAGAATGGACATGAACCTGTGGTTTTAGTTAGAGAAGGTTCAGAATCAAAACTTAATAATTCAGAAAANTGTAAAATTATTTCTGGNGATNTTANTGANGTTANATNTATTAANAATACAATNGANGGNNCAGATGNNGTTATATACTNNATAGGNATTATTCGTGAATTTCCTAGNAAAGGTNTCACATTTGAAAAGNTNCATTTTCAAGCAGCNAAAGAATGTATTGATGTTGCCAAGNCNTNGGNTGTNAAAAGNTTTATTATGATGAGNGCNAANGGNGTTAAAGTTGATGGNACTGGNTATCANNNNACAAAATATCTAGCTGAAGAATATTTAAAATTTTCAAATNTANANTGGACAATTTTTCGNCCATCATTGATNTTTGGTGATCCAAGAGGNGGNGATCGACCTGAGTTTTGTTCTCAACTTAAAGAAAGACATGTTAAGTCTNCCNTTCCCCGCTCCNAATTTTCANCCNGGNCTAAATCCNNTNAATGCAGGAAAATTTGCAATGTCTCCNATACATATNAANAATGTTGCTGANTTTTTTGTNAAATCAATTGAGTTAAAAGAATCAATAAAAAAAACATATTNNCTNGGNGGTGAGGCNTANTATTGGAAAGATATAATTTCGACTATNGCAAAATCATATGGAAAGAANAAATGGAGTGTACCNGCNCCTGCNATAGGNGTNCANATNNTNGCANCAGTTNNTAGGNAGATTNTCNTGGTTTCCNATTACNAANGATCAAATTNCNATGTTACTNGAAGGTAATGTTTGNGANTCTNAAGANTNNTATNATNNGTTTNAAATTGANCAAATNCCATTTAATACTGAAACNNTNTCTTATTTAAATAATTAGNAATACTNTAATANAATGAAAATTATAGCTGTNATTTTTCTTTTCTTNTTAGTTGGNGGCNTNGCTTTTCTATTTGCATGGAACCAANAGGNNTCANTNNCANCAANAAGTCAATCAGTCCAACTATCAATAGGAGATCTAGCTCCAAAATTTGCGCTGAAAGATCAAGATGGAAAGGTGCGAAAATTATCGGAGTATAGTGGAAAGCGAGTAGTTGTTTATTTTTTTCCTAAAGCAGATACGCCGGGATGAACAAAAGAAGCTTGCGGGTTCCGCGACATTTATGGAAAATATAAAAAAGAAAAAATTATAGTGTTTGGAATTAGTTATGATTCACCTAGGACATTGAAAAAGTTTAAAACAAAATATAGATTACCTTTTCATTTCTTATCTGATTATAAGAAAGAAGTAGCTCAGCAGTATGGAGCTGCTAGTCTGGCTTGGCCAAAAAGAATGACTTTTATAATTGATAAGGATGGTAGGATTGAAAAAATTTATAATAAAGTCAATGTTAATACTCATGCGGAAAAAATATTAGATGACTTGCTTGGTAAAAAATAAAAGTTTTTTTTTCACTATAGTATTTCTTGCAATTAATCTGGTCTACTCTCAGAATAATTCAAACCAAATATTTGGTTTCATCACTGATGGTTCATCTGGTGAAGCATTAATCGGTGCTAATGTATTTATTCAAGAGAGTGGCAAGGGAATGGCGACCGATATAAATGGTTATTATGTTTTATCAGAAATTGCGATGGATGAGGTAACACTTATAGTCTCATATGTGGGTTACAAACGATTTCAAAAGAAAATTAATTTTGAAAACGATACTGCGAATCTAAGGAGTTCAATTAATCTTGATATTTCAATGGAAGTTCAAGCATTAGAAATTCTTCAGATTGATGTTACTGCGGAAGAGATAGAAAGGCTAAATAAAATTGAACCTAGTCGTATAAACCTTTCTCCAAGGATGTTAAAAGCTCAACCTGCTCTTGCTGAGCCTGATATTTTTCGTACCATTCAATCATTGCCGGGTGTACTAACTAATTCAGAATTAAGTACAGGATTAATAATTCGTGGTGGAAACACTGACCAGAATTTGATTTTATTAGATGGAATAACTGTTTATAACCCCTCTCATATGGGAGGAATTTTTTCAAATTTTATTGTTGATGCAGTTAAAGATGCAGAATTAATCAAGGGAGGATACAATGCAGAATATGGTGGTAGACTTTCTGCAGTATTAGATATTACAAGTAGAGAGGGCAATAGAAACGAATTTGAAGGAAAAGCTAGTGTCTCATTATTATCTACGCAAACCACAATGGAAGGACCTTTCTTAAATGGAGCTTGGCTTTTTTCCGGACGCCGAACCTACTTTGATTTATTATTACCAAAAGTTTTACCTAAAGAAACAGCTGATAATATTCCTCCATATTATTTTTATGATCTGCAGGGTCATGTATTTACAGATCTAAATGAAAAAGATCGTATTTCATTCAGCTTTTATAATGGAATAGATGATTTTTCATTTAATGATCTAGATCTCACAGCATATTGGGGTAACCAGACTGGGAGTTTTTCCTACAGGCGCGTATTCGCTGAAAAATTAATCGGAAATTTTCTTTTGGCAAAAAGTCGATTTTTCACCCGTTTTAGTTTAGGGGGTGACTTTGGACTTAACAGTGCAAATTACATTGATGATATTACCGCTTCTGGAGACCTCTCTTATTTTTCGAGCGAGAATTTTAATGTGTTCTTTGGTGGACAATTAAAAAATTATGCGATTAGTTATGAAAGTTCTTTTGGTGACAGTTCTACTTTTAATCTCCCAAATAAACCGACGGAGACATCATTATATACAAAAGTTAAGTGGAAACCAAATAGTAAAATAATTATTGAACCGGGTATTCGTTTAAACACTTTTACAAAACATGACCAACCTTTATATCCAGATTTTCGATTGGGTGTAAAATATATTATTAATCCTTCTAAATTTATCAATATGGCAATAGGTAACTATCATCAATTTATTGAAACATTTCAGGATGATTTTAATCCACCTTTCTTAGATAATTGGGTTGCAATTGATAATTCTGTTGGCCCAGCTATGTCAACACAATTTGTGTTAGGCTATGAGCAGTACATTGGATCAAGTTATAAATTTCAAGTGGAGGGATATTATAAAGATATAAGTAATCTACTAACTTTTGAAGATCCTACAGCATCCACAGATGGAGATATTCCATCAGAAAAATTATCTGATATTCTGACACAAACTGATGGATATGCTTATGGTCTTGAGCTTTTTGGCCAAAAAACAGCTGGCAAACTTTCTGGGTGGGTAGCATATACTTGGTCAGTTAGTCGAAAAAAAATGAATGGAATGGAATATTTTACTAACTGGGATCGTAGCCATGTTTTAAATATTCTAGGCAGTTATCAAGCTAATCAAAAATATGAGCTTAACTGGAAATGGACTTTACAATCAGGTCAAGCGCATACACCTATAAATGGTTACTTCATTGAAAATTTACCAGGGGACCCTGAATTTAGATATCGCACAATTCCTGGAACGAGAAATGGCGGCCGATATCCACCTTACCATCGCTTGGATATTGGAATGGTTAGACACTCAAAAATAAAAAACACAAAATTTGATCTCTTTTTTCAAATAATTAACTCTTATAATCGAAAGAATATTTTTCGATATGGTTATAGTTTGGGTAATATATATAATGGTATAGATGATGATGGCGATTGGGACATAAATAAACATGATGAAAATGGAAATAAACGCCCTGATGTTGGAGAAAAAAACGTAGATGAGCCTGATGAAGGTCGAATACAAAGACAGGAGATTAATCTTTTCCCAATTATTCCAACTATAGGTATCACTTTTGAATTTTAAACACTTAAATAAATTAATTATTTTTTCAGGCTTGATTTTTTTTGGATGTGACTTCCAAGATGTTGATTCGCCTTATCAAGAAAAAATTTCAGTATATGCAAACCTTCAAGCTAATCTACCTATGATGGATACAGTTTATGTATCTCGAACTGCAAAAATAGGTGAAGAAGTTGATGCTGATCAGCTTTGGATTTCTAATGCCGTAGTAAAAATTTCGGATGGTGAGCAAATAGAAGTAGCATCCCCAATTTTGGGAAAACCAGGTAGATATTTGACACGAAAAGATTACATTTATAAACCTGGAACAAAATATTTTTTAACTGTTGAGGCAAATGGACAAAAACTCTCTGCGGAAACCACTACACCAGAAAAAATGGTTATTGAATCAGTCAAAGATGTAACATATAGATGCAAAGAAGAATCAATCCCAGTTGCCCATATCAATACTAATAATATATCTTTTACTGAATATGGAATTATCCCAACTGGGGAAATTGATACTATTAGATATCGATCTGGTGAATGTTTTACCGAAAGTTTTGCATCATATCCATTCTTTGAAATTGATTTTAATGCTGAAGATTATTCAACAGTTCGAATTTTAACGCAAGCTCTTGAAGATAAAGCATGGGGGTTAGAGCCTGAAGATTTGGATTATAATAGCAATGGATTAAGGGATAGCACTTACATTAATCTTATTTATGATACAACTCGAGTATATACTATTTGGAAAGGACCCTATTATCGTGATGAGAATAATAATCCTTATAGGCAAAATCCGTTTGTTTGGACCGTAGAAACTTCACCTGTTAATATGAGTTGGTTATTTTTTAATTATTATGGATTACAATTAATTGTTTTTCAAGCAACTGATAATAATTATTACGAATATTTAAAAGGTGATCCACTAGGACAAAATATTTATACATTACCTAATTCAAATATTGATGGTGGTTATGGTCTTTTTTCATCTACTTATGCGAGTTACTTTTTAGTCTATTTAAAACCAGAAAAAAAATGAAAAAATTAATTTGTCTAATTTTTATTATTGGTTGTAGTAACCATGAAACCAATAATCGTAAAGGATACGATACTAATAATGTGATATTAATTACGCTTGATGGTGTTCGCTGGGAGGAAGTATTTAGTGGCGCAGATCCTAACATAATAAATAATAAAAAACTTGTTTCTGATATTGCAAAAACAAATGAAACTTATTGGGACAATAATGTAGATGTTCGTCGCAAGAAATTAATGCCATTTGTTTGGTCTACGATTTTTAAAAATGGACAGATATATGGTAATAAATTAAAACAGAGTAATATGAAATTGACTAATCCTTATTTTTTCTCTTACCCTGGCTATAATGAATTGCTTACAGGATTTAATGATGATAGTGTTAATAGTAATAATAAAAAATATAATCCTAATACTAATGTTTTAGAATTCATGAATAATCAAGATGGATTTAAGAATAAAGTAGCTGCTTTCGCTTCTTGGGATGTTTTTGATTGGATAATCAATAATGAACGTA
>NZWI01000031.1 GCA_002701875.1 Fidelibacterota bacterium | reverse complement strand
TTTTCATTGTTTCTAATACTGTTAAAACCTATAAACCCTACAAAAATAAATAAGGCTACAACGCTAATCTCTATGAATGGCAGCCATTTTATTCTTTGGATTAGATTGGAATCACCATAGTGTAAATAACCTAATAGGATATCCTTCTCTGAGTTAGGGTTTTTAAAGATTATTGAGATGGGTTTATTCTGAATATCCATAGATTTTATGGGATTAACCAGTTCCTCTAATGATTCAACATCTATATTCCTATAGTAAATTGGCTTGTTTTCTGCATCTGAATAAATAATTGGAAATTGGATTTTTTTAATAATCTCATCGAATACAAAATTTAAATTTGCATCAGAATCTTCATTAACAGTTTTAGCTATTATCTCAGAATAAATTTTTACAATTTGCCTATTATCGTTGCGTAATTGATTAACGAGAAAATTTGAATATGCTAATAGTCCAAGGATTAATAATAAACCAAATATAAAAAGAGCAAGTTTAATATTTGCATTAGATTTATAATTATTCATCTATTCTTTTTCCTTGTAAATCCAACTATAATCATACTAACCAATACACTTAATGAGATTAATGAGAAAATCAGACCAGAATTAAAAGATGATTTATCATACCTAAACTCAATATTATTATTGCCAGCCGGAATAGGCAATCCTCTTATTATTCCATTCACTTTTAGAGTTTCGACTTCTTCATTATTAATGTAAGCTTTCCATCTAAGCGGATAAAATATTTCACTTAAAACTAAAAATTGATTTCCTAATGATTCAGTCTTCAATGAAATTTTATGAAAACCCATAACTAAATTATTAATAGCAGCACTAGCTTGTGATGGTTGGCTTACTATTTTATTTACAAATGCTTTATCACCCGGATTGAAATCAGGCTTGATAATTTCATTAAATAACTTTTCATCTTCTAAATATTGAAGATCCTTTACAAACCAAGCTCTCGGCTGATAGCCTTGCAAATTATAAACTTCAACAGGAATGTTTCCTTGAGTTGCAGGTAGGCTCCCTCTCTTTACTAACTCAATATCAGGGTGATTGATTTTTTGAGGGCTAATTAGATACTTAACATTCATCATGCGTAAAAGTGGAATTGTAGAAGCATTCCCAGTTTTAGATAAAAAATTCTGATAAATATTTAATTTTGCAGGATGGTACCCTCCCATAGATTCTAATCCAAATGCAGCAAACCTAGATTCTCCAAATAGTTGAGCAACTGGATAGATTCGAAAATCAGATTTATCTGAATCAAGGAATTCAATTATTTCATCTTTTTTGAAAAATTTTTCAACGGCACGATTTGAGATTAGTTGTGAGTTTCTACCACTATTCCGAGCAGGATTAATAATCTTATAATCAACAATGGCAATATCTGCTACAGATAAAATAGTCGTTAATATTAAAATCATACGCTTTGAAATCTTTTCGTTAAACCACATCCAAATTAAACCCAAGAATGTTGCAGAAATTAAAGCCATCATCCATGCATCATTTATCCACAAGTTCCATCTTAAATTATTCACGAACTCTGTTGCGTTAGGATTTTGGTTTCTTAATGGAGCAAAATTATCTCTTAATGCAGACTCAATAAAAGGGCTCCCAAAGGTTAATACAATTAAGAATAATCCAATGAAGCTTGATATTATCCAAAACCATCGAGGTATATTTTTACTTTTTAGGTCTAAAAGGCTATCTATTCCAAAAGCAGCTAATATTGAAATATTAAATTGTAATAAAATGAGTATCATATGTGGTACTCTAAACTTATTGAAATAAGGAAAAATATTATAAAATAAATCATAGATTGGGCTAAAATGTTTTCCAAAGGAAATAAATAAAGCTAATAAGGAAGTAATAACAAAAAACCAATGTATGAGATCTCTTTTATTATTAAAACCAAGAATGGCTAATATTAGAATAATAATTCCCATATAATTAGGGTAATCTGTAAAAGGCATAAACCCCCAATACGGTTGACCTCCAAAACCAAAAGCAGAAGGAATAAAAAATGTTAATATTTCTTTTGGATGAAAAGACCAACCGGTGGCGTAATTATAATTATCCCCACCTATCTGAGATCCTCCTCTTATTGAAAATTCAGAATAACCAATTGCAGGTAAATAAATCAACAGTGATAAGCCAATCCCTAATAGACAGGCTATAGAAAATAAACTTAAAGACTTACCAAATTTATTGCGATTTTCTTTATTTTTTACTTCAGTGACAATCATTAGTAAACTATAAGCACCAATTAAAAGCCATGTATAATAAGCTATTTGGACATGAGCTCTTTGTAATTGGAAGCCAAGCAAGATCCCAAGCCACCCTGCATTCAACAAATTGGGGTCATTCCAAACTCTTACTGTAAACCAAAACACCCATGGAATGTATGCAGCTGTCATCATTTGACTTCCATGACCATAGACTACCATTGTAATCATATATGGNGTAATCATAAAACCGAGCGACCCTAAAAGAGCGGCCCATTCGGAGCATTTAAAATATCTTAATAGGAAGAAACATCCAATACCTGCAAATAGTAAATGAAGTAATTGAATAAATATTCCCGATAAGGAAAAAAGGTTAAAAAGATATTCGGGAAAATATAATTTTGAAATATGTGTAAAAGCTTCCGCTGATGGCATNCCACTAAAAATCCATGGCTGCCATTGTGCAAACTCACCTATATCTTCAGAAGTTTGATTGAGTGCGATTCCTACTGCTTTGGGACTCAAACTATCTGGGGAACCAAAAGTTTTATTNCCAAAAATAATCGGTTCAAAAAGAATGAAAATCNCTACCAACATACATAGNATAGCAAATAATGTTTTTTTATTATAATTAATTTTCATTTTTTATAATNGATGCTTTAATAATACCTAATCCACTAAGGAAATCTTTATCATCATCTTCAATTCGCAATAACCAAATTATCGAACCAAAGATGANCAACGACGACATGCTTGCGATCCCTAGTGTAATTAATGTATGATATATCATTATATATGATTTAATGATATATAAAATCTGGTAAGTGATAATTCCAGCAATAATCGGCTTTAAAATTTTTGTGTCAATAAAATTCATTTTCAAAATAAATCCTACTTCAATAACTCTTACTAATCCAATAAATGTGAGTGATATAAAAGTAGCCCAAGCCGCTCCAATAATACCATATTGAGGTATAAGAAAAATATTTAATAAAATATTAATTATGAATGCACCAATGGTATTTATTAATACAAGTTTTGTTCGCCCGGACATNCTTAGTGTCGGACCAGCTGCCCCCAATGCTGCTTGAATTAGTGTTGCAATAGTCAAGATGACGAGTATCTGAGCACTGCCTATATATTCGGGTCCGAATAATAACAATACCTTCTTTGGAAAAAGAATAAAAACTGATGAAATTGGGATAGCACAAATCAATAACCATCGACTCACTAATTTATAAATAGAAGTTAATTCCTTTGCTTTTCCTTCTCCATAATATTGTGAAGCCATAGGCGCATATATACTTAAAAAAGATAATAATAATGCCTGGAGTAAACCAGCTGTCCTTGCTGCTGGATGATAAAGGCCTACAGTGCCGGCATCAATAAAATATCCTAGCATCAATATGTCAATCCAATGCATAAATGTTTGAAGCATAGCAACGAACATTAATGGATAGGAAAATTGTAATAATTTAAAATCAAAGGGTGATCTCAATAATTGGTTATGATTAAATCCAGACACAGTCTTAAGAATAAGCATCATCACTATGAATCCAATAAAACCCACAGTAAGCATTGGTATCATAATTGCTGATTCAACAGAAATGAACCAATAAGAAAATATCATGGATATCAATAACACAGTTGGGTTGAGAAACTGAGTAACCAATATTTTATATTTTAGCCTTTTAAAGCCTTGAGTCGCAAAAGCTGCAACTGAGGTGAGTGCATTAAAAGGAATTGTTATACTAAAAATGATAATTACAGATTTAAGAAGTGATGCTTCAGATAATATTGCTGCAATTGAACCTGATGAAATAATTACTATAAACATAATGATTAGTGAAAATATAAATGTCATTTTTAAAGCCGATCCAATAAGTTTTTGGACCTTTACCTTATCAAAATCAGGGTCTAACTGACTCACAAAACGCATTATGCCTGTTTCTAGTCCCATTTTAGCTAGGACTTCTGAAATCAACATTATAGCATTAGCTAAGGAATAAATACCAAGAAACTCTGCTCCAACCCAACGCGCTAATAAAGCGGTGTATAAATATCGATTAATGTTTCCATATACTAAACCCGAAAAGGTGATGGTTGATTCTTTAGCTATTTTACTGGCTACGTTCATTTCTTTATTAATTGAGAAAATAATTGATCAAATCGTGATAAAATCACTTCTTCAGAAAATAATTTTTTCACCGCATTTTGGCCGGCTTTACCTCTTTCTATTAGAATGGGTTGCCTTATTAATAAAGAATTTATTTTTTTTATTATAATTTCTATTCCATCGCAAACCCACAAGCCATTTTCAGAACCAATATCAATTCCCTCAGCTCCTATAGGAGTCGTAATAACTGGAGTACCATTAGCTAATGAATGAGGAATCTTCATTTTTAATCCTGCTCCCAATTGAATAGGAGCAACCATTAGCATTTGTGTTTTAATGAACTCATCTATTTCATCAATAAACCCCAAATAATTAATTCCTTCTGTATTACGAATTTCTTTTTGCAAATATTTTGGTAAACTTTTACCGGCTATATTTAATTCTACCGGAAAATCAATATTATTATAAATATCATTAATTAGGACTTCAACGGCACGTACATTAGGTTGCCTATTGTAAGATCCTATAAAGCATATTGTATTTGGTTTTTTTGAAACATCAATATTGCTTACAACATTTATCTGTGGAGGAATAACACAAATTTCTCTTTTATAACCTAAATTAATTAAATATAATTTATCCTCTTCAGTTAGCGTTACAATAGAATCAAACTTATCAGCAATCCCTACTTCAATTTTCTTAGCTATGCTATATAAACGTCTGTCAGTTTTTATACCAAGATTCTTTCCTCGCTCATAGAGTTTTGTTGAGATATCATGGAATACTAAAACTGAAGGTATGTTAACAAATAAATCCGAATAGTGATGCATTACATTATATTCGACTTGAATTAGATCAAAATTATTATTGCTTAATAATTGCGAAATAAGTGATCTCATTCTTTTTTTATTATATTTTGCAAAAAAAAATGGTTCCTTACCTATTAGATACGATAAAGCGGGAACAATATTTCGAAAGCCTGAAACCAGTTTTCCTAATATTGATTTTTGATTTCTAGGATAATTTACTGGGTGCACATCAATACCATTATTTGCAAGGATATTCAACATGTTTTCTTCATTCGAATCAATAAAAGTTGCAAGACTTACTTTATGTAATTTAGATAATGAAATAATATTTTGATAAATGAGCTTAGCTCCTGCATGCCCACTTTTTTCTGATGGTAGATAGGGTGTAATAAATAATAGTTTCATTTATAAGGGTTTTCTACCTAAATAATAAAAATTGCATGCAAGAAATTCGCCCCATTTGAATCTATTAAAAACATAATCTAAATATTTGAATGGATGTAATACCCAGGTTAATATTAGTCTAAGAATATATTGTATTGGTCCAAAAGGTATAGCCTCTACAATTGCATGTTGAACCAATAACAATAGTGCGTTTATTGGACCTGAACAAATACCTTTTTCATTCATCTCAAATCCATGGCGGTTAAATAATGATTCAATTCCACTGATTGTATATCTTTGGTAATCATTTGGAGCCATATGATATGCGCCAATAAATGGTATTTCCGCATAGATCAATCCACCTGGTTTAATTGTTCTAAACAATTCGGAAACAGCACGCTCTGGATCAGGTAAGTGTTCAATAACTGAGCTAGAAAAAAATAAATCAACAGAATTACTTCTCAAAGGCAATTGCATTGCATCTCCAAAGGCATCAACGTTTCCTTCATGAGGAATGCCAATACGAATTAAACTGTCATGCTTGCTAAAAATTTTTTTATAAAACGATTCAACTCCACTACCCATATTCACTACGTAACAATTAGAGGCTTGAGGATCTTTTTCCAAGAGAATCTTTTTAATTATTTTTTTTGAAGATTGACTCCACAATCTTTCGTCGGGCATTGGAATCAAATCCTTTATTTTTTCTTTTATTGTCTTTTCCTTTTCAATAATTTTTTTTATTTCTTCTTGAATTAATGAATCATTAATTGGTGCTAAAATACCATCATATTCTGAATAAGTTTTTTTACATGATGTGCATGTTTTATTATCGCTTGAAAATTTTAAATGGCATGTTGGGCAAGAAAGTATATCCATTAGTTTATTACGAGATTTATTCATCTTATTTTTTTATTCCACATAGTCGTTTTATTTCTTGGATATCGTAAGACCCTTCTTTGTTATAGGTAGGTAAAAATAAATTATTGAAAATATTAACTTGTTCATCTGATTCTCTATTCTCATCAATAAGCTGTTGAGAGAGCTTATTGTAGACTTCCAATGGCTCTCGAGTTATAAATGAACTAAATAGTTTTTCAATATCATAGTAATATCCAGGATTATTTTTATATATATCTATATCATATGCAAAGATAGATAATGGTTTCCTTGTTGGCATATAGTCAAAAACAACACTAGAATAATCCGAAATAAGAGCAGATGAAATTGAAAGAAGTGGATACGGGTCTGGATTATCATACTTTATAAAATTTTCATTTTTTATATCAGTAGTATCGGAGACAATAAAATGTGCTTTATAAACAAAAACAAACCTATCATCATTAGAAAATAATTTACTAAGTCTAATTAATTGATTTTCACAATCTCTCTGTTCATTTATTCCCTCTCGATAGGTTGGCATATATACAATAATGTATTTACCCTTTGATTTTTGAAATATTAGTTCATCTATTGTTGTATCAACATTATCTATTTCGTTACTTAAATTAGAATACAATGTAACAAGTCGAGGATAGGGCAATTGTATATAACTGGGAACAAATGATTTAAAAGTCTTGCTATAATTCATATTAATTGAATTATCGACAAAATAATCTGAATAATAATTATTTAGATGAGGGATTAATTTATAGATCCACTCCCAGATTTTTTCCCCAATTTTTTTCGAACTATGATTATAAACATCAGCTCCTATTTTTTTAATAGGGCAACCATGCCAATATTGCAGGACTGGCACTCTACATAATAATATAGGGATTAAGTCAAATGTACCGTGAGACACGATGGCAATTTTAGCAAAAGTTTGAAAGAATTTTCCTTTAATACTATAGCTTAAAAATGCTCTATAGCCTTTTAATTTTAATTCTTTTGCGAGAGAAGAAGAGTGAGTTATCCAAATACAATTGTGATCATTTTTATTTAATAAAAATGAATATTTTGAATTATCGATAAACTGGCTCCCACCAGCTGCTCCATAAATAATATATTTTTGGGGGATTAAACCAATTATCCTAAATAAACCAAATAAGTAGTATAGGGGGGAAAAACAAAAATATAGATATTTTAGCAAACGATTCTGTTTTAACAGATGTATCATATTGATTGTAACAAATAGAGAAAACTATTTAATCCACTCTTTATTAAAAGTGGAGATTTTTTTTCGGATATCTTCTAAATCTGGGTGAAAATCAATTTCTGCCCAATCTTTTGAGCTAATTTCATGATAACCTACTACAATTCCCTGATTTATGAGTTCTTGAATCATCGCCAAATAAAAAACTTGCATATTTTTTTTATTTCGAACCATCCTTTCCATAGTATCAACCATTATACCCTTTGCTTCTCCAGTGACTCGAATCATTCCTATAGATTCACCATTCGCTTCATTTAATGGTATTTTCTTGCTTACTTCCAATATCCTTCCATTCTCAACAATTAATTTCATGTCATCTTCGTCGTATGTCTCTTTTCGATCGATCACCATAGTGATTAATTCATTCTTATCATGTTCAAGCAATCCCAATAACACAGAATCATTAAAAATATCATCTCCATTAATTATGATAAAGTCACTTTCCATCTCATGCCTTGCTTGCCATAAAGACAAAAGGTTATTTGAAATATCAAAAAATGGATTATAAATAATTTGGATATCAATATTGTATTCCTTTGAATAACGTTGAACTTTAGATTCTATTTTTTCAGTCAGATAACCAGTCACAATTACAACTTTATCAATTGCTGTTTTATTAATAGTTATTAACTGTGATTCTAATAGAGTAGTTTCATTTTCTAATTCCAGCAAACTTTTGGGTGTATCAGAAGTTAATGGCATTAATCTTTCTCCTTTACCTGCAGCTAAAATTATTGCTTTCATATATTTTATCTCCACTAATACTCAATATTTAGAGTACGTATATTAAACTCTAACCATTGATCCATGGGATCATTATTGTTATTAAATATTTTTGATATTGGTACAGGAAATCCAACTTTTTCACGATTTATAATATCTTCAGGCAAATAATTCTTGAAAAGACTTTTTAGGGGGTATTTTGATATGCTATTTTCAAATCGATATTCAAAAGGCACCCCTGCCATTCTTTCAACTAATCTATGATCTACAAATGGTACTCTAGCTTCAACAGAACAAAGCATTGTCGCATTATCTAGCCTACGCAAAAGTCCATGCAAATGAGCCACCTGAAAAAAAGCAGCAACAATATCTATACAGTCACCGTAATTCATAAAAGGTGCCAAAACATCTTCAATAATTTCATGATCTTTATGTGATCCATATGAATATAGTTTATCAAATGAATCTAAATCCCATTGATTGTTATGAGCCCAAGAAAATATTCTATCATATCCAAAAAATAATTCATCGGCCCCTTCACCAGAAAGGACAACTGTATTTTTATTTTTTACCTCTTTTGTCATTTCATAAAGAAGAACTTCATTGGGAACCGATAAAGGCTCTTTTCTTTTCACAATCATTGATTTTGCCGAATTTAAAAAATCTTTTTCCTCAACAAGAATTTCATGATGAGATGTCCCAATAAATTCCGCTCCCAGCTTACCCCACTCAAATTCATTTAAAGAATTAAATCCTACTGTCCATGAATGCACTTTTTTTGCTAAAGACGCTATTAAGGTACTATCAATTCCTCCGCTAAGATAACTACCAACTTCTACATCAGAGATACACCTATATTTTACCGATGATTTCAGCAAATCAATTAATTCATCGTCTTCTGGATAGTCTTTGTTACCAATTGGCAAACTCCAATATCTTTGGAGTTTGCCTTTTTCCATAAAATATCCTGCGGGGAACATCTGAATATTTTTTAAGTAAGTTCTCCCATTGAAAAATGTTCTTAGTTTTTTATACTGTCGGATACCTGTATCGTCAATTTCAGAAAAATTATAAAGTTTTATAATTGGAGATATCTCTGATGATAAAGTGATAAAATCATGTTGCTGGGTATAATATAATGGTTTAATACCAAGTCGGTCGCGAGCAACAAAAATTTCTGATGTTTGATTATTATAGATAACTAATGAGAACATTCCATTTAATTCTTCGAGCATTTTCGACCCTAGTAAAATATATAATTCAAGCAAGACTTCTGTATCACTTTTGGTAATCATTTTAAGCTTATACTTTTTTGCAAGTTCATCATAATTATATATCTCACCATTAAAAATTATATCATATTTTTTATTATTAGATTTTAGCGGTTGGTTACTTCTATTATTTAGATCAATTATTTTTAATCTGTTATGACCTAGTTTATTATTTTTATAAGACACATAACCACCAGGGGAATCAGGACCTCTATGTTTCATTTCATAAAGAGCGTCAGTAAAATCCTTTTTATTTACATTGGGATCATTCGTAAAAAGTATTCCACACATTTTATCTAAACCAGCGCATTAATGAATTGAGGATTAATTCGACAACAGCTAATAAGATCAACAATGGAAAGACTAGGAGTACTATTAATGGATTTAAATGTTTGTAAATCAACTTTATTTTGCCTAACTCCTTTCGTTTCCATTTATTTATTGAGAATTCTCCTCCAATTGAGGATGAAACTTTATGCCATATTTTAGATTCAGGTACATAATAAACTTTCCCCCCTATCTTTTTAAACCTTAATGACAAATCAACATCTTCACAATACATAGGAAAAGAATTATCAAATCTTCCAATTTCATTGAAATCATTTGATCGCATACAAATGCAACAGCCAGTAGCATAATCTGTTTCTGATGGAAGTGAAAATATTGAAATATCTTTTTTTCGAATATCTTTATGTCGAATATATCCGATTGGCAAATTGACTTTACCACCAGCATACCATATGGTATTTTTTTGGTGGTGGTAGAGTATTTTGGGAGAAACCTGCATTATTTTCTCATCTGAATCTAGTGTATTAACCAAAGGTTCAACAAAAGAAGGATCCACAACAGTATCATTATTTATAAAAATAGAATAATCAGCCTTTTTAATTAAGCCAAAGCCTTTATTATTTCCCTCAGCATAACCTAAATTATTTTCTAATTCTACAATTTTTACTTTAGGATATTTTTTTGATATAAAACTTACTGAGTCATCCTCAGAACCATTATCAATAACAATAATAGTAGAATTTATATATGAAATATTCATTAATGAATCCAAACATTCATTAATAACATGTAGACCATTCCAATTCAAAACAAAAATATTTATAGATTTATTCAAATTATTTCATCAATTCCATAATTTTTTCCGTAAATGTTTTCCAAGTATATTGTTTTTTATATTCTTTAATATTTTCTTTATAACTAAACATATCCGAATCAAAATAGTTCAGAATTCCATTCGAAATACTTTCTGGGTTTGGTTCACAAATAATACCTGTCTTGGTGTCTTCTACATTTTCTGGCAGGCCTCCAACATTTGAGACTACGACAGGCGTATTAAAATGATATGCGATAGGTACGATTCCACTTTGAGTTGCACTCTTATATGGAAGCACAACTAAATCAGATGCACAAAAGAAGTGCTTAACATTTTCATTGGGTATAAAATCAAAATTAAAATCAATTACATCATCGACATTATTGTCTTTAGCCATCTTAATATATTTAGATTCATTTTCATAACATTCTCCAACAACCATTATTTTGAATTCATCTAATTGTTTTTTTAATATTTTTGCTGATTTTATTAATATATCTAGTCCTTTATAATGTCTGATTAAACCAAAATTAAGGATAAGTCTTTCGTTCCCAATTTTTAAAACTTTTCTAGCTTCATTTTTTCTCAACGATTTACCAAAAACATTATAAACAGGATGGGGTGTCTTCCTATAAATCGACTGAGAGTTTATATTTAATAAATCTTTTTCAACCGTGTCCGACATAACAATAAAACTATCACACTGTTTAAAAAAGTTCCGCGTAAGAATAGAATCAATCTTTCTAGGCTCATGAGGGACAATATTATTACAATTAACAATTATTTTAGGGTTAGTTCCCTTTTTAATTTTTTTTGCAATTGATGTGAATGCTGGTGCAAAAAAAGGCATCCAATATTGGAAAATTACTAATTCAGGAGAAATCATATTAATATAGCTGGCAACTTTGCTCCATGAAAAAGGATTAATAGAATTTATTATCTCAATCGAATCATTATCTTTAAATGAAGATTTTTGACTTTTACCTGGGAAAAAAATTTTGGGATATTGGAGAGAAAATGAAATTTTATGAATTTCGTGATGTTTTTGTAGCTCTTTAGCTAATGAAAAATTAAACATCGAAATTCCTCCACGATAGGGAGGAAAGGGTCCAATTAGAGCGATCTTCATTATAGATCGATTAAAATATTAAGATTTAAGAATCTCTTTCACTCGGGATTCTTTATACTGATTTGAATTGGCAATCATTTCGCCTACTAGGCCTATAGAGAAAAATTGTATTCCAATAACTATGATAAGAACACCTAACATCAAAAGTGCCATATGCTTAGCAAAAGGTTCATTCAAAGCATACTTTAAATATATTATATAGATTTCAATTCCAACTCCCGATAAAAATGTGTATAAACCAATCTTGCCAAAGAAATACAATGGACTCTGAGTGTATTTTGATAAAAATAAAATTGAAATTAGATCAAAAAAACCATGGAACATCCTTGAACCACCATATTTGGTTTCTCCATATAGTCGAGGGCGATGATTAACAATTATTTCTGTAACTTTAAAATTTTTATAGCCTGCTAAAGCCGGTATATATCTATGACGACCTCCATATATCTCCAGAGTTTTAATAACGGATTGTCTATATATCTTTAGTCCGCAATTAAAATCATGAATTTTTACACCTGTGAATAATCTTGTAATAAAATTAAAGAATTTTGAAGGAATTTTCTTTGACAAGGGGTCTTTTCTATTTTTTTTCCATCCTGAAACAAGATCAAACCCTTCTTCTAATTTTGAAACTAAATTAGGTATTTCTTTTGGGTCATCTTGTAAATCTGCATCCATAGTAACAATATATTCACCATTAGCATTTTTGAATCCTTCACCTAATGCAGCTGATTTACCATAATTTCTATGAAATTGAATAATTTTAGTATTTATATCATTTTCAACAATCTTCTTGATAACATTTACAGATCCATCAGATGATCCATCATCAACAAAAATGATTTGATAAGAATCAAAAGAAGATAATACTTTTATTAATTCTTTATAAAGTTGTTCAACAGATTCAACTTCATTATAAACGGGTATAACAACAGATATTTTCATGAACTCTCGTTAATTAATATTATAGAGTTAGGTATTTCACGAATAAGATGAGGGTATTGTTCATCAAATTCTCTTTCGGTTATTTCTAGACTAATTTGGCTATTTTTATCATTTATTCTGAAAGAAATATTATTTACTAATGCACCAAATTGTGTTTGAACAGATTTAAATTGAATTTCCCGATGAATAGCGTCTGATTCAGATTTAATATTATTGGCATCAGAGAATATAGAGGGAATACTACCCCATAAGAACGTTCTTAATTGACTTGGTTCAATTAATTCAAACATCGGAAGTGTAAGAAGAATAGATTCTTTATTATATCGTCTATTATTCCGCATATCCCACGCATCAATCTCGTTATTAGAAACAACTAAAAATAATATTTTCCTCCCAATTATATCTCTAAACTGTATATAGGCAGTATCTCTCGATGAAGAAAACATAAAATTCAGTCTTCCATCGAATGTACCTTTAGATAATATATATCCATTCCCCCTACAATAATCTTTTGTACTTAAATCAGGAACACTAATAAAATCTATATCCGGATCTGGAGGAGTAGCACATCCAACAATAAGAATTAAAACTATAACTATGTAGCGTTTTTTATTCAGGTGAAACCTTCTCAATCAGTATAGGGTTATCTTTATCTATTGCTAAAGCACGTTTATAATAATTGATAGCTTCCTTTAATTTTTTATCTTTCATCAATACATCACCCAAATGTTCCAAGACTACTGAATTATCTTCAACAATCTCTAGTGAAGATTTTAAGAAGTGCTTAGCCTTTTCTGTTTTATTTAATTTAAAATAAATCCAACCGATAGTATCAAGATATGAAGCATTATTAGGCTCTAAATCGATTGCTTTCCTTGCCATAATCAATGCATTATCTAGATTTTGATCCCTTTCAACTAAGCTATACGCATAATTATTCAATGCTTGTGCATCTAAACTATCTATTCCTATTAAATGGACATAGATACTATCAGATTTTTTCCAATCTTCTGTCGCATCATATAGAATTGCCATAGAATGAAGCAGATTAGAAGAATTTGGCTCAATCAAATGTGATTTTTCATAATAATTAATTGCTTCATCATATTGTTTTAAACGACTATGGGATAAACCAATTAGATATTGAATTGAAAATGAGCTCTTAAAAATCTCACTGACAGGTTCTAATAAATCAATGATTGCTTTTGAATTATTTTCATTCATAAATACTAATGATCGGCTATAATATCCTCGCCAATCTTCAGGGTAATTTGTAATTAGCTTGTCGGCCAAATCAGCAGCTTTTTTGTATTCTAATTTTTCCATATATATATCAAATAATGAAAAATAATAATTTGGGTTATTAGGCGAACCCTTGATTGCAGACTCAAGTAATTCATGAGCTTTATCAGTTAATCCAGAACGATAATATAATAAACCCAACTGAGCACGGCGTTCCAAAGTTTCTCCGTGAATTTCATTTATAGACTCAATATGTTTTATACCTTCATCAAATGATTTTGATTGAGAAAGGAGATCGATAAAAACAGCTAAATATCTTTCTTGATCAGGTAACGATTGTGATAATTTTTTAAATATTGATTTTGCTTGATCATAATCATTTTGCTGAATGGCAAATCGACCTGCTGTTTCTAATAATTCATATCTATTTGGTTCTAAAGAAAATGCTTCTAAATATAAATTCATAGCCGCAGAATAATTTTTCTTTATTTTTTGTAACTCAGCCAATGCTATTATATATCGTGCATCATCAGGATTTATTTTATTTAGTTGTTCAAAATATTTTTCTGCTTCACCATATTTTTTCTGAAGAACAAATTGATCTG
>NZWI01000030.1 GCA_002701875.1 Fidelibacterota bacterium | reverse complement strand
CAGAGCATCGAAAAGAGGCTTTGGAAGCTATGAATTGGTTTATCTCAGAACTAAAAAAACTTGTACCTATATGGAAATGGGCAATTATGACTGATAACACTCGTATCCCTAGTGAATGTGAGCACTGAAATATGCTAAGTTCATAAACTTAAATGTCGATATTTTCCAACCAATCCGTAGCAAATTTTCTTTTTTGGGTTTCACGTAAGAAATGGTTGGTTACAGCATTCTTTATAAGCATTAGTATTTTTTATTTACCAACGCCCGAAGGCTTGTCATCAGAGGGACATCGTACTCTAATCATTGTTTTAACAGCATTAATTCTTATTATTTCAGAATCGATACCATTACCAGCTGTTGCTATATTAATTTTAATAATGGAAGTGATTCTTGGTGTTGATACACCAGATGGCGTTGCATCTTCATTTATGAGTGATGCAGTTTTTTTTATTATGGGCTCACTTATGCTAGCAGTATCTATTGTTCATCAAGGTTTAGATAAAAGATTGGCATTAGCAATTATTAATATAACTGGAAATAAAACGTGGAAAATAGCATTTGGTTTTGTAGCNATATCGGCAATTATGTCATCCTTTATTGGTGAGCATACAGTTGCGGCTATGATGCTTCCCGTTGCATTATCTCTTATTCGAAATACAGGATTAGATACAAGTAAAGCAACACGATTATCTACATTATTGCTTTTTTCTATTGCTTATGGATGTGCAATCGGATCTATTGGTACACCATCCGGCGGTGGCCGTAATGTTATTATGATTGGATATTTATCAGAATTTGGTCTAGGAGAAATTTCGTATTTAGAATGGATGAAGTATGCCTATCCTCTGATGCTCATTGAGATACCCATTGCGGCAGCAATTCTTTGGTTTACTTTTACACCTAAGCAAAAGATTATGGATTCTGCTGTTCGAAAATTAAAAGTTAGTGTAGCAAAATCAGGCAAATTAAACACTAATCAGTTGATGGCAATCATTGTCTTCCTGATGGTATTCCTTGGTTGGATTTTTTTGAGTCCAGTAATTGGCTTAGGAATCGTTGCTTTAACTGGAGTGTTTTTTTACCTATCATTTCGTTTGATTGAGTGGCAAGATATAACGCGGAGAACGAATTGGGGAGTGATAATTTTATTTGGAGCGGCCATTTCTTTGGGAATTCAAATGAANCAAACTGGTGCTGCTTTATGGGTTGCTGAGAATGCATTGAATTCATTGCAATTTATTTTTCAAGACGTAGAGGTTGTAAGATGGTTCTTTTCTGTAGTATTAAGTGGAATATTAACAAATCTATTAAGCAATGCAGCAACTGTTGCTGTATTAGGACCAATTGTTTTAGATATGGGAGGAAATCCAATTATACTTGGAATGGCGACTTCAATTGCTTCTGCTTTTGCTTATTTAACAATTGTGGCTTCTCCTACTTGTATGATTATACATTCCACTGGGTTAGTAACCTCTAATGATTATTTGAAAGCAGGTTGGAAATTGTTTGTAATATCAATTTTCTTACTGTTTTTGATTTCAAAATTTTATTGGCCCTTATTATCATGAAAGTATTAATTGCAATTAGTAGTAAAGAATTTTCAGCACCTACATTGAGTGCAGGTATGAAAATTTCCCAATCATTCAAAGCTATGGCTACAATCGTTGATGTTGGAGAGAAGATAAATGATTTTAGTTTGAAAGAAGTTGGNATGGCTCAAGAACGAATGGAATCTTGGGACNTTGATAGNCCTGGNGTNGATGTTTTGGAATGGGCATTTGAATATTTAGCTGNNAACAAACTGATAAAAACAACATCAATTGATGCAGGATTTCCAAAAAATACGCTTGTTGAAAAGGGNAGTAGTCGAGCGGAAGTNTTCNTNGAAGGNTCAGTNTCAGATAATGTGAATTTAATNTTGAGGAACGGNGATATTATTGAGGAATTNAGAGATGANGTGCAATCTGAAGGATATGANGTTACTGTTATTGGCGCTAGTAAAAAACGAGGNATGGCATACGATTTAGTCCAGTATATTGAAAGTTCAATTTTTGTTGCAAACAATTATGATTCAAATCAATCCTATAGAATATTATTAGCAATTAATGATTCTCCTGCAATGAAAAAAACTGTCAAATATGGAGTCAGAGTTGCTCAGGCATTTGNTATTGGCGTGGATATTCTTACAATAAGCACGAAAGAAGAATTTGGAGAAGATTATAAAAAAGCAGCTGCTTGGGCAGCAAAGTTATTAAGAAGAAGTGGTATTGAATATAAGAATAGATTTGAAGTTGGAGANCCATCNNATNTNATTGCTAGGANNGCAGGTCNNGATCACATNNTAGTAATGGGTGCNTCNNCTNGAAATCCNCTNAAAACTTTTTTCANAGGTAATAANCCATTAAANGTTTTAGAAAATTGTCAATGNCCTATTNTNATNGTNAAATNANAATTTAGAGGATAGAAAAATTATGTTTCAAGATATTGGNTTAATGATTCTTTCAATTATAATACTGATTATGATTTCNGTNCCTCCAATACTTTTNNTGGTTTGGTACATTTTTGATAAAAGGCAAAGTCAGCATTCAGTNNTAAGGAATTTCCCAATNTTAGGNCGNGTNAGATATTTTTTAGAAATGCTGGGTCCAGAATTNCGCCAATATATGTTTGANTCAGATGATGANGGNAAACCATTTAGNCGNTCAGANTTTTCTAATATTGTTGTNCAAGGNAAGTATTTAAAAACNGTNATTGCTTTTGGNTCNAANCGNGATTTTGATAANCCNGGTTATTATATNAGAAATTCAATGTTTCCNAANCAAAAAGANGAAATGAAAGTAGTTANAGATCCAAAAATCAAAACNAAACGTTATNTAGGNACTGAAGGNNTATTNTCAAGGAAGGANCATTTGGANGAAGTNGATGTNTCTCCTTGGACTTTACCTGANAAAGATGNNATTNTTATAGGNCCTAATTGTAAANAGCCTTGGAATGTCNNAGGNCCTGTGGGCATGAGCGCNATGAGNTTTGGNGCTTTGGGNGAAAATGCNATTAGTTCAATAAGTTANGGATTAGGNATGGCAACNGGTTCNTGGGTNCANACNGGNGAAGGNGGNNTTGCNCCTTATCATACAATNGGNGGTGGCGATGTNATTATGCAGATAGGNTCNGGNATNTTTGGAGTNNGAAATGAAGATGGAACTTTTAGCTGGGAAAANTTNAAAGAAAAANCTGNNANNCCTNAATTGCGTGCNTTTGAAATNAAGTTAGCGCANGGAGCTAANATTCGNGGTGGNCATGTNGAAGGTTCNAANATNAATGAAGAAATTGCCGAAATTNGNGGTGTNNAGNCATGGAAAACNGTTGATTCACCAAATNGNCATAATCAATTTCACGATCTTCCANCNTTGTTTGATTTTATTGATGAGATGCGNGAAGTNGGTGGAAAGCCAGTNGGNATAAAAATGGTAATGGGTGGNCCAGATAGTGCNGATGATATTGCNAAATATATGTCAGATACNGGNCGTGGNCCTGATTANATTACNGTNGATGGTGGNGAAGGTGGNTCNGGAGCNACTTACCAGGANATGGCTGATAGTATGGGTATGCCNATCAAATCAGCAATAATATATTGTGATGATGCACTTAGAAAAAATAATGTTAGAGATAGAGTTAAATTATTTGCCAGTGGAAAATTATTTAGTCCGGATAAAATTGCAATTGCACTTGCATCTGGGGCAGACCTTGTTAATATTGCACGAGGTATGATGATATCGGTTGGTTGTATAGGAGCGCAAAAATGTCATACAAATACATGCCCCGTAGGCGTTGCAACGACAGATCCGCATCATCAAAAAGCATTAGTTATCGATGAAAAAAAATGGCGAGTTTTAAATTATGTTATTACCTTAAGAAATGGACTACATACATTGGCAGCAGCAGCAGGGTTAGATTCTTACACGAAATTCAATCGTAATCATATTGTATATAGGGATCAATATGGCAAAGTAATTTCTTTAGATGACTTGTTTCCATACCCTACAGCTAAAGATTCTCTTGAACTTGAACAACAATAACATATCATCGTAATTTTATAAGATACACAATGAAAACTTTGATAGATTAGGAGTAATCAATGGAACTTATACATCCGATATTTAAATGGCTCCATATTATAGCTGGAGTACTTTGGATTGGCTTACTATATTTTTTTAACTGGGTTAATGGGCATTTTGTTGCCACATTAGATGCGGAGACAAAAAAGAAAGTTGTTCCTGAGCTTATGCCGCGCACACTTTATTTTTTTAGATGGGGTGCTGCATGGACTTGGTTTACGGGACTTGTCTTACTGTTAGTTATATTTTATCATGGTGGATTAACTTTTGATGATGGTGCAGATTGGGAAGTCTCAGCATTTGTTATGATTGGAGTAACATTTCTAGGCGTTTTTATATATGACTTCATTTATAAAAGTGGTTTAGCATCAAATGTACGTTTAGTAACCATCCTAAGTTTTGTGCTAGTAGGCGTTGTGGTATACTTGATGAAAGAATGGGCAGGATTTAGTTACCGTTCTTTTAATATCCATTTAGGTGCGTTATTTGGAACCAATATGGCATTTAACGTTTGGTTTCGTATTTGGCCTGCACAACAAGAAATTATTACTGCAATAAAAAATGGTGAAGCTCCAAACGGTGATCTTGTAGCATTGGCAGGTTTACGATCTAAGCATAACACCTATATGAGTGTTCCACTTATGTGGACAATGATCAACCAGCATACTACTGCATTATCAGGAGGAAATTTTGGAGTTACTGCCTCAACTAATTGGTTGGTCCTAATGATAGTTGTCGCTTTAGGGTGGCACATTGTTTTTCAACTATATAAAAAATCTGCAAAAGTTCAAGGATTTTGAATAGACTTGAAATTAAGTAAGTCCTGATAAGGACTTACTTAATTTCAATAACAAAAGTTATTTATATAGCAGGTTTTGCAACTTTGCCATTCGCATTCTTTTCATTTTGGAAGAAAATATTTAGAAAAAATGATGCGATAAAATAGATGCCAACTGTATAAGCAAATAAACCTTCTAATCCGTACCAACTAAAATTCTGATAATAAAATAAACTACATACTAAAATTAGTTTTATTGATTCTGCAATAAGAGAGTAGCGCAGTTGGTCTAATAGTGAAGTAAATGAGAAAATATTTAATATCAATATAAAAGCATACAGATAATTCAATGTGGAATTAAAAGTAGATAAAGATATAAAAAAGTGAAACATAAGTATATTGGTTATTATAAGCTGTATCCATGACCATCCAATGAGAATTGAAGAGTTTTTTGTTTCATATTTTATTTGTTTTTTAGGATCATTNATTATTTCCAATGGAAACTCTTTTTCTACATCCTTTGGACGCCATCCGGTTGGCATAAACCAGATACGGATCTTGTCAATTATTCTTTTTGCATGCCAGGCATCGTTNATGAGATGCCATAGATGTTTAAAATTAATGACTACTGGATTCCATGTTNTCATGGGCTTCAATGTACCATAAACTGGTTTTATAGAATCAAGCTCGGGCTGAAAAGTTCCAAATAGTTTATCCCATATAATTAGTATTTGGCTATAGTTCTTATCAATGTATTCAGGGTTAATGGCATGATGGACCCGATGATGAGATGGGGTTACCAATATATATTCCAATAAACCAAGCTTTCCAATCAATTGGGTGTGATACCAAAATTGCATAAACAAATGCAACGGACCCAATACTGCAAAAATTGAGGGGGGAATACCTAGTAAGGCTGCTGGAATCATAAAAATAGCTGAAAACTTTAATGTATTAGAGATAGATTGTCGCAAAGCACAAGAAAGATTAAAGTCTTCGCTACTATGGTGTATAATATGTCTGTTCCAGAAGATATTCACTCGGTGATTTAATCGGTGCATCCAATATCCAGCAAAATCTTCTACTACAAAAGCAATAATGACCGCTAACCAAATTGGCGATAATTGATATATTGTTATGTGGTCAANCAGCCAGGAATAGCTGATAATGACAAAGGAAAATTTTATACCATCNCGAACTGTATTACTTACTCCAGAGCTAAGGCTAGAGATCATNTCTTGAGATCGATTTATCTGAATCCCTTTGACTTTAGCTATCCACGCTTCAAGGCTTATTAATAGCACAAATGTGGGTATAGCAAAAAATAGGGATTTTATNTAGAAGCTCATGATTCCTTGCAAAAGGAATGATAATTAATAGGTCCAAAGAAAATGAACCTATGATTATTTTATATGAATTTTAATCGGTTTGCAATTCACAAGCCATATCATGACCACAGCACATGGGTGATTTTATTTTCCCATGTCCTTCTGGGCATCTTGCAACAGCAACTTGGGTTCCATCATCCTTAGTTATATGATCATGCACGAGTTCTTCATTACACTTAACACAGTGCATTCCAGAAACACCCATACCACAATGTTTACATGAATAATCAGCCATTTTTAGCTCCTTNTTATTTTTAGTTTAAAATGAAATTAAATTTACATAAGATAATTTTTTTATCAGAATACATTTAAATAGTAATGATTATTATTATTATTTATCAGTAATTTTTTAAGTGCGATATAGTCAACAAAGAGAGCTAATCAAAGAAATCGTTCGGGGAACCAATTGTCATCCATCAGCAGATTGGATTTTTAATCAGACTAAAAAAATCATTCCAAATATTAGTCTTGGAACTGTNTATAGAAATCTAAAACGATTGGAACAAGAAGGTGAAATAAATGCGATCTATTATGAAAATATTGTACGCTACGATTGGAATGTTGAATCTCATGATCATTTGAAATGCACTGAATGTGGGGATCTTATTGATGTACGTTTTTCACATGATGAATTCAAATCAATTGTTAAAAGAAAATATAAATTTGATGCCAATAATGTTGAAGTGATGATTATTGGCACTTGTAAAAAACATGCAAAANATAGGATTAATAATGGAAAATGAAAGTAAATGCCCAGTAGCACATGGTTCTGAAAGTCAACATAGTCAAGGTGCTAGGTCTAATAACCAATGGTGGCCTGATAATTTAAATTTAGATATTCTTCATCAACATGATGTTAAATCAAATCCAATGAATGGATTTGATTATCGTGAAGAATTTAAAAAACTCAATTATGATGCTTTGAAAAAAGACTTGAATGATCTAATGACCGATTCACAAAGTTGGTGGCCTGCTGACTATGGACATTATGGCCCATTCTTCATTCGGATGACTTGGCATGCAGCGGGAACATATAGAACTACTGATGGCCGTGGTGGCGGTGGTACAGGGAATCAACGNTTTGCGCCTCTAAATAGTTGGCCCGATAATGGTAATCTTGATAAAGCACGGCGACTTCTTTGGCCAATTAAACAGAAATATGGAAATAAGATTAGTTGGGCAGATCTGCTCATACTTACTGGAAATGTTGCAATAGAATCAATGGGTGGTAAAACATTTGGCTTCGGTGGNGGACGATCTGATATTTGGGCACCTGAAAAAGATATCTTTTGGGGAAAAGAAACTGAGTGGCTGGGAAATGAACGTTACACAGGAGATCGTGAATTAGATCAGCCATTAGGAGCAGTACAAATGGGGCTGATATATGTTAATCCTCAAGGCCCAGATGGAAACCCCGATCCTCTAGCGAGTGCAAGAGATATTCGTGAAACATTCAAGAGAATGGCTATGAATGATTATGAAACAGTTGCTTTAACAGCTGGAGGGCATACTTTTGGAAAAGCACATGGTGCTGATAGTGAAGATTTTAAAGGGCCTGAACCAGAAGGTGCTTCTATAGAAGAAATGGGATTTGGATGGACTAGTGGGCATGGTTCTGGGATGGGTCGCGATACAATTACTAGTGGTATTGAAGGACCTTGGACACCTAATCCTACAAAATGGGATAATGGTTATTTTGATATGCTTTTTGGTTATGATTGGGAATTAGTTAAAAGTCCAGCAGGGGCTCACCAATGGCATCCAATTAATCCAAAAGATGAAGACCTTGCTCCTGATCCAGAGGGATCTTCAGATAGTGTTACAACTATTATGACGACTGCAGATATGGCAATGAGAGAAGATCCTGAATACAATAAAATCTCAAAACAGTTCCATGAAAATCCTGATGAGTTTGCAGACGCATTTTCTCGTGCATGGTTTAAATTATTACATAGAGATATGGGGCCTAAAAATCGATATCTTGGTCCAGAGGTTCCAGAAGAAGATCTAATTTGGCAAGATCCTGTATCTGCTGGAAATAGTAGTTACGATATTGAAAATGTCAAAAATCGTATTAAAGAAAGTGATCTTTCTGTAAAGGAGATGGTAGAAACTGCATGGGCAAGTGCCTCAACATTCAGAGGATCAGATATGCGAGGAGGAGCCAATGGTGCTCGGATTCGTCTTTCCCCTCAAAAAGATTGGAAAGCCAATAATCCGGAACAACTAGCTAACGTATTAAGCGTACTAGAAAAAATTTCTTCAGATACAGGCGNATCTATCGCAGATGTTATAGTGCTAGCTGGNAATGTTGGAATTGAAAAAGCATCTGGCGTTGATGTTCCATTCTCTCCAGGTAGAGGAGACGCAAATCAAGAACAAACTGACA
Organism: Fidelibacterota bacterium; assembly: GCA_002701875.1. Classification (GTDB taxonomy): domain Bacteria; phylum Fidelibacterota; class Marinisomatia; order Marinisomatales; family TCS55. The sequence continues at coordinate 5,338 of NZWI01000030.1, read as the reverse complement.
TTGAATCATTTGGTGTTTTAGAACCTTTTTCTGATGGTTTTAGAAATTATCATAATAAAGATTTCACTGTAAATTCAGAAAATATGTTGCTTGATAAAGCACAGCTTCTTGGACTCACAGCTTCAGAAATGACAGTTTTAGTTGGTGGTATGCGGTCACTTGGTATCAGTGCCGATGGCCATGGTGTTTTCACAGATGAACCTGGAAAATTAAGCAATGATTTTTTTGTAAATTTGTTAGATATGAATGTTAAATGGGAAGCAACTGGCAGAAACACTTATGAAGGAACAAATCGTTCAACAGGTGAAAAAGTAAGAACTGGAACAAGAGTTGACCTTGTATTCGGATCTAATTCGCAGTTACGAGCTTTAGCAGAAGTTTATGCATNTGATGATTCACAAGAAAAATTTGTTGATGATTTTGTTGCTGCTTGGGATAAAGTAATGAATCTTGATCGTTTTTGATCTTAATTCATCAATACTTATTTTAGCATTATACTATATTCTAGATATGTAACAATTCTGAATATTAATTAACATTCAGAATTGTTACTGTCCNTTATAAATAATTTTCAAATCATAATCATAAAAAAAATTACGATCCCAAATGCCGATCATGATAAGGATAAAGTTTACTTATCAACGGAATNATTAAATTTTATTTTTAAATAACTTTCAAATTGATTNATTAGGGCAGTTTTATAAAAATTAGATACGATAATTATTTAATTGAAAAAGTATGGGCTTCAGGTGACTCTAGATAAAAACATTTACTTTAAAATATAATGATTAATACTCTCGATAAGTGGATCCAGACATTATTGGATTATCCTAAAATTGTTTTATCTTTCTTAGTTACAGTTACAATTGCGCTTGGCAGTTATATAACTGATATCAAAATGGATTTCTCAATTGAACAATTATTTAGTCAAAATGATCCAGTAGTTGAAAGATTTTTGACATTGCGTGAAGAATTTGAGGGAGTTGATAATGTTATCTATTTATTTTATAAATCTCAAGATCCCTTTTCATATGAAAACTTAATTAAGAATAAAGAAATGGTTGATGCTTTTGAGAGNATTAAGGGTGTTAGTAGTGTTTCAAGCTTAACCAATGTGGAATTGTTCACTGATAGTGGAGATTACTTGCTTTCACAAGTATATGAAAGCATTCCTAAATCACTTGATTCGTTAAGTTTAGCAAAAGAACAAATTATGAATTCTAATTTGCTCAGAAATTATTTGATTTCCGAAGATGGAACTATAGCTGCTTTTTTGATTGATATTGATTCAGCTTTTAATGAACATGATGGTAGAGANCAAATATTAAAAGAAATTGATAGATTTCAACAATTGGTTGATTGGGAGTGGCATCAAACAGGGTTACCAATTATCCGTACAAGATATGTGCAATATATGATTGCTGATAATCTCACATTTTTAGGACCGGTTGTCATAATGCTTTTNATGTTTCTTAGCATATTATTTCGATCTTGGGTTGGATTGATTTTGCCTTTATTGGTTGTTTTANTGACTATTATTTGGACTTTGGGGTTTATGGTGGCCAGTGGAATAACCATTAATATTATTAGTTATATAATTCCTACTCTTTTAATGGTTGTTGGAATAAGTGACTCCGTACATCTTTTAGTAAAATATTATTCTACATTAAATAAGTTAAAAGATAAAAATAAATCTTTGGTGGAGACATTGAGAAAAATTGGTATAGCAATTTTCTTCACAAGTATTACAACTGCAATTGGTTTTGGTGCTCTTTCTATGGTAAAAATTCAAATTGTAAAAGAATTTGGCATTTTTACAGCATTGGGTGTTTTTTTTGCTTTTATAATTACTATCTTATTGATTCCTTCTTCATTAGTATTATTAAAAANAACACCCCAATCAAAATTAGATAGATATTCAACTGGTTTTAGAGTTAGGATTATCAAAAAATTTATCAAATTGGTTAGAGTTTATCCTAAAGGCATAGTTCTTTCCGGTTTTTCTATTACGGTTATTGGTTTATTTGGGGCTCTTCAAATTAATCCTCATTCAAAACTGCTTGATGATTTAAAGCCAGGTAACCCACTATTGGAAGATATGCGTTTAGCCGAGGAAAAAATGGGTTCTGTATTGCCAGTAGAAATTATTATTGAAGTGAATNAAAATGGCCCATTNNATGATATCCAGGATTTACCTACTATGTCTTTTTTAAATGATCTTTCTAGATATGTTTCAGAAATACCTGAAGTTGGTAAAGTGATTTCAGTNAGTGATTTTCTAAAAGAGATTCATCAAGCAATGAACGATGGTGACCCAGATTATTTCGTCATTCCACAATCAAGAGAATTAATTGCTCAGTATATGNTACTATATGAAAGTGAATTTGAATCATTTATAAATTTAGATTACACCAAACTTCGAATTTCTGCACAAATAAATGATATAGACTCACGTCGAAGTGCTGAGATTGAGGAAGATATTAATAAATATATCGCTTCTCGAATACCTGATGGGTTGAATGCAGAGGTGACTGGTACTGCTTTGCTTGCCTTAAGAACGAATAATTACCTGGTGAATAATTTATTGGCCAGTTTTTTTATAGCTTTACTTATCATAACATTTGTTATGATCTTTTTATTTCGTTCTGTGAAAATGGCGCTTATTTCCATCCTTCCCAATATTATCCCCATGATGACAATGGCTGCAATATTAGGATTCTTTCAGATACCTCTTAGACCTGCTACAGCAATGACATTTGCTGTGGCATTTGGCATAGCTGTTGATGATACACTTCATTATCTGATTCGATATCGCATGGAATTATCTCAGCAACATTATAGGCAAGCTAATGATGCAACACTTCTAGGAACAGGTATTGCAATGATGTCCACAACAGCAATTTTATCAGCTGGTTTTTTAGTACTTACTTTATCTGAATTCAAGCCTACGATTGAGTTTGGTATGTTAGCAGTCATTACTATTGTTACTGCATTAATTAGTGATATTACATTTCTACCCGCATTATTAAGCCAAATAAAGCCTAAATTGAAAAAAATAAAGGTTAAATAATTAGAATTATAATTAAATANTTTTTTACGATATTTTTTGTAACTGCAATCATTTTTCCCCAAAATGTTAACTATTTCCAACAATATGTAGAATATAATATTGATGTGACGTTGAATGATGAAAACCATACTTTAAATGGATATGAGAAATTGCTATATAAAAATAATTCCCCTGATGAATTATCATTTATTTGGTTTCATATTTGGCCAAATGCATATAAGAATGATTCTACGGCATTTGCAAAACAAGCAGGGCCAGAATCAAGATTTGCAAGGTCTGATTCACTGAGCAGAGGATTTATTGATAGTTTAGATTTTACTGTAAATGGTAAGAAAATTGATTGGGAATATCATCCANATTGGATAGATGTAGTAAAATTAAATTTGAATTCTCCCTTGAATCCTGGAGAGTCAATAAGCATTGAGACTCCATTTTTTGTAAAAATGCCCAAAGTATTCTCACGNTTAGGGCATACTGGTAAGCACTACGAAGTGACACAATGGTATCCCAAGCCTGCTGTATATGATCATAAAGGCTGGCATCCAATGCCCTATCTAAACCAAGGTGAATTCTATTCTGAGTTTGGCACTTTTGATGTAAAAATTACATTGCCAAATGATTATCGAATTATGGCTACAGGCGACCTGATTAATGGAGAAGATGAATATAGTTGGTTGGATTCGCTTGTAGCAGTTACAGATTCAATTAATCAATTACCTGAAGATGATTTTAAAATTTGGTTGAAATCAAATAAAAAAACTATCAATCTGGCACCAGATTCATCTATAATATCTGAAATGAAGACAGTTCATTTCAGACAAGAAAACGTACATGATTTTGCATGGTTTGCAGATAAGAAATGGCTTGTTCAAAAGGGCAACCTATCNTTAGCTGANTCAACGCGTGATGTAACACTTTGGTCATTCTACTTACCAAAAAATGCTGCAATGTGGAAAAATTCAATTGAGTATTTGCATGATTCCGGGTACTGGTATAGTCGTTATTATGGTGATTATCCTTATAATCANATTACAGCTGTAGATGGNGATCTNTCTGCNGGNGGNGGNATGGAATATCCTAANATTACAGTTATNGCTTCAATGCCCAGTAANCAGATGCTNGANATGGTGATTATGCATGAGGTAGGGCATAACTGGTTNTATGGTATNTTAGGTAGCAACGANAGNTATCATACNTGGATGGATGAAGGNNTNAATNANTATNCATGTATTNGNTATTGGCAAGATAAATATAANGATGAANATGANCGTTNTGTAATTATTCCNTTTATNCAGGATAAANTAGGNATAGCAAAAAATTTAAAATTTAGNTGGTTTGANTATTTTCAATATNCATTAATATCNCNAAATCCNAATNAGCAACCNTTNANCCTNAAAGCNNATGANTNNGNTGGTNNAAANTATGGNCTCAANTATANTAAAACCGCAGTCTTTACCCGATTTCTTCAGCATTATCTCAGCCAAGAAAAAATGGATGAGATTATGCAGGATTATTATAAAATTTGGAAATTTAAACACCCCTATCCGGAAGATGTGCAGGCTATATTTGAAAAGCATACAGAAAAAGATCTCAGTTGGTATTTTGATGGTGTTTTAAAGACAACAGATTATATAGATTTTTCAATTAAAAAGTCTCGCGGGCGATATATTGTTTCCAATGAAGCTCAACTCAAAACTCCTGTAGAGGTAGTTTTTTACGGGAGGAATCACTTGGAGTTAGAACGTAGGTGGGTAGAAGAATTTGAATGGCGCAAAACTATAGATCCTCCTCCAAATACATGGTATGCGATTATAGATCCTGATGAACATATGCCCGATCTCAATCGCAGTAATAATGCTACCCGAAGTGAAGTCCATTTTAATTGGGTTTGGGACCAACCAACCTATTATGACCATGATATCAATTATCTGCCGTGGCTATTTAGTTTTAACTCATATAATGGCTGGACACCTGGAGTAATGCTGTATAAAGGGGGAACTCCTGGATATAAATCCACTACATCAGTCCAGCCAATGTGGGACGCAAAAAATAACCAACCTCAAATAAAGCTTTATCGTATCAAATATTTCAATCCTAACGATTTGTTTAAAGAATCATTTCTAAGTATTAGTGGGATGCAATACCAGGGGCATGATGGGGGATCAATAAAATTTAGTGGCGATTATGGCGAAGATGAATCAACGAATAGAATTTCAACAAATATTAATTATTCAAAATTAGAATCAGGTGCCTTTGATACTCTTTTAT
>NZWI01000029.1 GCA_002701875.1 Fidelibacterota bacterium | reverse complement strand
CTTATAAAACTATCCCTAAAAAGCGATTCGCTACAAAGGGCTCTCTATGTTAGCTCAATATATCTTAAAAACTTTGAAGCAATAATTAGTGGAGACTCTTCTTTAATTAATTTCTCTCAAGACACAGCAAAAATATTTTCAGAAAAAGAACTTTCGCTAAACACATCAAAAGAAGACTCTCTTCTTAGAAAAAAAGTTGAAAGAGAGGATCTTGGGACAATTAACCAAAATCTAAAAAAAGAAAGGGCTTATTTTTTATTTTATTCTCCGTTTGATGGAATGATCAGCGACTCATTTAACTTGTCAAACAATCATTTTGGCGTAGATTTGGTTGCAAAAAAAGGAACAAAAATAAAAGCCATAAGTTCTGGAACAATAATTGTGAGTGACTGGAATCCAGAAACAGGATATGTTATCGGTATTCAGCATCAAAACAATTTTATTTCCTTTTACAAACATTGCTGCCCAATCATTAAGCGCTGTAAATGATAATGTAAGAGTTAAAGAAGATACTCCTCAATTAATTGATGTTCTGAAAAATGATAAAGTTTCTAATCGACAAGATCTTGAAATAACTATCATTCAAAGTCCCACTAGAGGGACATCGGTTTTAAGGGGAAACAATATTTATTATACTCCCAATGAAAATCAAAATGGTATTGATGAGTTGGTCTATATAGTTGACACAGGTTTTTCAATTGATACAGCTAAAGTTGTTATTAGAATAACAGAGCTGAACGATCCTCCAGATAAAGTGGAATTACTTGATAACAGTGTTACCGAAAATATATTGACCAACACAAAAGTTGGGGAATTATCAACAATTGATCCTGATGGTAATGATGAATTCAGATATAAATTTGTAAATACTGGTCAAAATGATAACAAGTTCTTTAGCATAAAAAATGGCGTGGTATATACTGATAAAAGTTTTGATTTTGAGGAAAAAAAATCATATCAAATTAAAGTCGAAAGTAAAGATAGAAACAACGCCTCAGTGACTAGTGCGATTAAAGTTGAGATTACCGATGTTAATGAGCCTCCTTATTTTAAAGGAGTTAAAGATCAAAAATTTTCTTTTTCAGAGCAGTCCGGTAAATTACTTGGAGTATTAGATATAGTAGACCCGGATGAAGATCAAGATGATGCCAGATTTAAAATTGTTGGTGGGGCTGATCAACGTAGCTTTAAAATAACACAGTTGGGTGAACTATCATTTGTTAGAGAACCCGACTACGAAAAGCCATTAGATCAAAATAGTGATAATACATATATAGTAAATTATATGGTAATAGATTCAAAAAATAAAAATCTATCAACAATGGGTTCAGCTCAAATCACTATAAAAGATGCTGAAGAAAAACCTATATCAAGTCTTGATAAAAGAAAATTTATTGCATGGACCGTTGATCACATGCCTTATCATATACTCATGGAAGATGCAATAATTGATTATAACAATCTTCACTCAGATGAATATTCAAAATCAATAAAACAAAAAAAGAAAGGCTCAGAAACAACATTATGGCTTCCGGAATTAAAACCGGATGATGAGTTAATTATTGTACAAAAGAAAGCAAATAACGAAGAAATTCATGAAATCTGGTATGGCAATGGATTGTCGTACAATATTATTGAAAGAGATCAAGTTGATTGGGTATTAAGCCAAGATATACAACAAGTATTAATTGAAAGAGATCAATATCTTAATAGTGCATCACAAACCGTTTTTTATGAAAGCGAAGATGAACGTTTATTGGCAAGTTTTAGCTCTAAGTTTGCAGTTTGGGATAAACAAAACTTTATTATCAGCAGTGATAGATTGTTTCTCAAATCAAATGTCCTACAATATGGTGCAAATTTTTCTACAGGGAACTCAATAATTGGATTACCTGGTTCACTATATGGTGCCATATCTATTGGAGCCGTAACTAAGAATTCTGAAATTGGTGTTCGGTTGCCAGCAAAAATGAATCTATTATCTACGAATAGCCTTGATAAACCAAATTATCTTGGTGGTGATTATATGGGGCTATATTCAAAGGCAAGTATTGATAATATGTTTTCAACGCGCGCTGCTTTTCATGCGCAATTAGGGTTTTCCTTTTATCCAAGATCTGATGCAGACGTGATTGATGATATTTCAGATTTTAAGAAATACGGTATTGTTGATTCCGTTAATAAATATGTAAATATTTTAGATATGTATGCATTGATGGCAACCACATTTGAACTTCCTATTGCTATACCTTATGTCGCTAAAGTCAATGCATCCCCAGGTATAAGTTATATGAAAATTGCGCATAGATCACTAAAGGTTGATGATGATAAAAAATCATACTATGAAAGAAATTTTTACGAATATGATGATGAAACAAAAAAATATAAAAGATATGAAGATGGAAAATCATCCACTAGAAATTTTGGTGTTTATGCAAGGTTTGATTTTCTTGGTGAAATAGGTCAAAAACCAGATTTTATAGAACGTGTTAGCTTTTTCAATTTTGTACGCATTTCAAGAGTGCCATTTTTTGAATATTCTTTTCAATGGATATCAAGCTTAAACACTTTATCCACATTGACAATAAATGTTAATGACAATGTATCCTTTTCTGTTACAAATTATAATACCGCTTCTAGTCTTAAAGGAGACTGGTTGCCGAAGAAAAATATTTGGTTAGGTTTTAGATATACTGGTGAATTTTAGAGGAATAGAAAAATGAAAAAGATATTAATTTTTATTATTTTTATTATAGGTTCAGTTAATACTCAATCTCTATCAATTGCTGCTGATACTGCTATTGTTACATTCCATTCTACTTTAATTAGAAACAAAAAAGTTGAATATACCGCTACAACCGGTACTCAACCAGTTTGGAACGATAAAGGTGTCCCAGTTGCCGCTGTCCATTATACTTATTATGAACGTCAATATGTGAAAGACCAATCTAATCGACCTATATTAATTTCTTTTAATGGCGGACCAGGGTCAGGATCAGTGTGGATGCATTTAGCATATACTGGACCTATGATACTAAGGGTTGATGATGAGGGTTTTCCTGTCCAACCATACGGAGTTAAAAAGAATCCATATTCTATTTTAGATGTAGCGGATATAGTCTTTGTGAACCCTGTTAATACAGGTTACTCAAGAATAATAGATGAAGACGTAAAAAAGGAAACCTTTTTTGGTGTTAATGCGGATATCAAATATTTAGCTGAATGGATTAATACATTTATTCAACGTATAAATCGTTGGGAGTCTCCAAAATATCTTATTGGAGAAAGCTATGGAACAACGCGTGTCTCTGGCCTTGCGCATGCATTACAAAATCGACAGTGGATGTATTTAAATGGAGTAATATTAGTTTCACCAACAGAATTAGGTATTGACTCCGGAAGTGGGAGACGCGCTGGTCCACTTGGTGCTTCTCTAAGATTACCATATTTTACTGCAGCTGCTTGGTATCACAAAAAGCTTCCTAAGGATTTGCAATCAAAAGACCTGTTGGAGGTTTTAAATTTATCTGAAGCCTATGCGGTTGATGAATTAATGCCAGTCATAGCAAAAGGTGGATATGTATCAAGTGAAAGTAGAAATAAAGCTGCCGAGCAAATGGCAAAATACTCTGGAATTTCAAAAGAGGCTATTTTATCCTATAATTTAGATGTACCCACATCNTTTTATTGGAAAGAATTATTAAGAGAAGAAGGGTTTACTATCGGAAGATTAGATTCGCGTTATAAAGGAATTGATAAAACAAAGGGTGGGGATAGACCTGATTTCAATTCTGAATTAACTTCGTGGCTTCATTCATTTACCCCAGCAATAAATTACTATTATAAAAATATTCTAAAATTTGAAACTGATGTAAAGTATAACATGTTCGGACCTGTTCGTCCTTGGGACAGCTCAAATAACAATACGGGTGAAAATCTTAGACAAGCAATGGCACAAAACCCTTATCTGCACACAATGATCCAATCGGGATATTATGATGGTGCAACAAAATACTTTGATGCTAAATATACAATGTGGCGTCTAGACCCCAGCGGTCGCATGAAAGACAGATTGATTTTCAAAGGGTATCGGAGTGGTCACATGATGTATCTTAGAAAAGAAGACTTAAAAAAATCTAATGATGATATTAGGGCATTCATAATATACTCTACACCTAAAAATGGTGCACCAGCTAAATACTAATTTCTTGTGCAGGATCTTTCGCCAAAAGATTATGGTCTAAATGCAAAAGTCAGACTAATACAATCTGAAGATCATATTGGGATTGTTATAGATAGAAAAAGCAGAATNATAATGAAGGATGGTATCANAATNTTAGATCAAGCTGAAAAGATTAGAAAAACNACAAATAATGTAATTCGTTTATACACTTCGGCTCCCGTTTGTAGTAAAACAAAAGTATATCTCAATAAGAACAATATATTAATTGATTCTATCTAAAAAATAGAGNAATTCTCACTTCTATATAATTCTAAATCTGTTTTCTGTAAAAGATGTAATTTCTAGTAGGTAAATCCGAATAAAAAAATTCATTTATGGCGGAAAAATATAAAGACATAGACCCCCAAGAAACTAAAGAGTGGGTTGAATCGATTGAAGATGCTCTTGAAGAACATGGATATGAGCGTACTCGCTATTTATTAGAAACACTTATTGAATATGCTCAATCAAATGGAGCACGGCTACCATTCAACACCAATACACCATTTGTCAATACAATACTCCCTGGTCAACAACCACAATATCCAGGTGATAGAGATATTGAGCGTAATATTAAATCAATAATTAGATGGAATGCTATGGCCATGGTTACAAAAGCTAACAAGGAAACACCAGGCATTGGTGGACATATTTCAACATTTGCTTCAGCTGCCACACTTTATGAAGTAGCATTTAACCATATTTTTAAGGGGCCTGATCATCCAGNGGGTTCTGATTTAATATTTTTCCAGGGGCATGCTTCTCCAGGCATTTATGCGAGAGCATATCTTGAAGACAGACTTGACGCAAAACACTTGCATAATTTTAGAAGAGAACTTTCAGAAGAGGGAGGTCTTTCATCTTATCCTCATCCATATCTTATGCGAGACTTTTGGCAATTTGCTACAGTATCAATGGGTCTTGGGCCCATTATGGCAATTTATCAAGCGCGGTTCATGCGTTACTTATCTGATCGTGAAATAANAAAAGCCTCTAACAGAAAAGTTTTTGCATTTCTTGGTGATGGTGAAATGGATGAGCCAGAAGCTCTTGGGGCATTAACCCTTGCTTCAAGAGAAAAGTTAAATAATCTAATTTTTGTTGTTAATTGCAATCTTCAAAGACTTGATGGACCGGTTAGGGGTAATTCAAAGGTTATTCAAGAGCTTGAGGGGGCTTTTCGTGGCGCAGGATGGAATGTGATAAAAGTTATCTGGGGTANTGACTGGGATGAGTTAATAGAANNTCATTCTAATNAATTAATNTTAAATCGATTAGAAGAAATTGTTGATGGNGATTTANTAAAATATATNGTTGAAGATGGGTCATATATTCGAGAACATTTTTTTGGTNCATCCCCTGAATTACTTAAAANGGTAGAACATCTTTCAGATAAGCAGCTGGANNGNATGAGANTNGGTGGGCANGANCCTGAAAAAATGTANGCGGCATANAATGAAGCAATAAATCATAATGATGGNCCNACCGTTATTTTNGCNAGAACAATNAANGGTTATGGNCTTGGTGAAGCNGGNGAAGGAAGAAATATAACACATAATCAGAAAAAGCTTAATGAAAATGAATTGCTATATTTCAGAGATAGATTCAATTTAAAATTTACCGATGATGAAGCGATGAAGGCTCCATTTTATCGGTTCAAAAAAAATTCTAAAGAATATAAATATCTAAAAAAACAAAGGGATAAACTAGGGGGATATTTACCATCGCGAACTGATAAGTCTAAAAATTTAAAAGTTCCGGATTTATCTATATTTAAAGAATTAATTGATGGTAGTGGTGATAGAAAAATATCCACCACTATGGCATATGTAAAGCTCATTACGTTATTAACAAAAGATAAAAATATTGGTAATCATGTTGTTCCTATAATTCCTGATGAGGCTCGAACATTTGGGATGGACCCATTATTTCGACAACTTGGAATTTATTCTAGCGCAGGGCAAGTATATGATCCAGTCGATTCTGATCAATTTTTATATTATAAAGAAGCAAAGAATGGGCAGATTCTTGAAGAGGGGATTAATGAAGCGGGTGCTGTTTCGTCATTTATAGCAGCGGGTACAAGCTACAGTAATCATGGAATTAAAATGATACCATTCTATATTTATTATTCAATGTTTGGCTTCCAGCGCACATGGGATTTGATCTGGGCTGCAGGAGATATGAGAGCAAGAGGGTTTTTACTTGGAGGAACAGCAGGTAGAACAACGCTGAATGGGGAAGGCCTTCAACATCAAGATGGGCATAGTCACTTAGCTGCTGCTGCAACACCAAATATAAAAGCATATGATTTAGCTTATGGTTATGAGATTGCAACAATTATACATCATGGGATGGTTGAAATGTGCGAAAAAAATAAGGATGTTATTTATTATTTAACCTTAGAGAATGAAAATTATGTACATCCACCAATGCCAGAAAAAATTCAGAACGATATAATTAAGGGACTTTATAAAATTAAATCGACGAAGTACCCAACGGTAAGATTACTTGGAAGTGGGCCCTTGATGGGGGAAGTGTTAGAAGCAGCAGAATTATTAAAAAAAGATTGGGGTATAGAAGCTGGGATTTGGAATGTAACAAGTTTTAGCGAATTAAGAAGAGATGCTGAAGAAACCGAACGCTGGAACCTTTTACATTCTGGAGACAAACCGCACCAATCACATTTAGAAAAATGTTTAAGCAAAAACACTGTCCCCACTATAGCTGTTTCTGATTATGTCAAAATGGTTTCAGAACAAATAGGGCCGTATGTACCTGGTGAATACTATGCATTAGGAACAGATGGTTTTGGCCGTAGTGACACCCGTGAAAATCTTAGAAAGTTTTTTGAGGTTGATCGATATTATATTGTTTTTACTACTTTAAGAGCATTAGCTATAGAAAATAAGCTTGATATTAATATAGTAAAAAAGGCAATGAAAAAATATAGTTTGGATCCGGATAAACCTAGCCCAATAACAGTTTAGGAGATTAATTGAACAAAGAAATAAAACTTCCTGATTTAGGAGAAGGTATTGAGGCGGCAGAGGTTAGTGGGGTCAAAGTATCTATTGGTGACAAATTAAAGCCTGAAGATATAATACTTGTTTTGGAATCAGATAAGGCCTCAATGGAAATCCCTGCTGAAGTTCATGGGGTAGTTACTAAAGTTGCAGTTAAGGTTGGAGATCTAGTCCAGCCTGGTCAGTTATTGGTAAGTGCGGATATAGATGATAAAATTGAACAAGCAGATGAAAAAAAAGAAACCACGCCTTCTAATAAAAAAGATTTTCCGGAAGAAGTTGAAGCAGATAACATGCCAGAACTAAATCCTATAAATGATACTCAAAAGAAAGATAATGCCTTTGCATCGCCAGGTGTAAGAAGACTGGCAAGAGAACTAAATATAAATCTTNCTNNTATAAAAGGTAATGGNCCAAAAGGCNGGATAACAAAAGATGATCTTCACCATTATATTAAAATTCAAATGACAATGTCTTCTNGTGGAATGTCCCCATCAAAACCAGAAATTGATTTTTCANAGTGGGGAGAAGTTGAGGTTCAAAAATTAACNAAAATAAATATAATAACAGGTCAGCGACTTCAGCAAGCCTGGCAATCGATTCCTCATGTAACACAGTTTGATGAAGCAGATATTAGTGAATTAAATAAATATAGAAATAAAATAAATAAAAAAATTGCTAAACAGAAAATAAAATTAACGTTTCTTCCCTTCTTTATGAAAGCAGCGACTACGGTCTTAAAAGAAATGCCAAAATTCAATAGCTCTTTAGATCATAATGAAGAAAACCTTATACTGAAAAATTATTATAATCTTGGGATAGCTGTTGATACACCATATGGATTAATAGTACCTGTTGTAAGAGATGTTGATAAAAAGTCTTTGGTTGACCTTTCTGAAGAAGTAATTGATTTAAGTAAAAGAGCTAGAGATAAAAAGTTAAAACCTAATGAACTAACATCAGGCACTTTTACCATATCAAGTCTCGGCGGGATTGGTGGCAAATTTTTTACTCCAATCATTAACCCTCCGGAAGTTGCAATTTTAGGTATATCTCAAAGTTGGTGGGATAACATTTATAATGAAAAAACAAAATCTCAGTCACCAGGGTATATAATGCCTTTTTCATTATCATATGATCACAGGGTAATAGATGGTGCTGCTGGCGCATCATTTACATCAAGATTTGCTGAAATACTTTCTGGTCAACCTAGTTTATTGGATAAGTAAATGGGAAAAACTAAAAAGGTTGAGCTGGCTGTAATTGGAGCAGGTCCTGGTGGATATGCCGCTGCATTTCGAGCTGCTGATCTAGGAAAAAAAGTAATGCTAATTGATCGTGATCCAACTCTTGGTGGCGTCTGTTTAAATAGAGGGTGCATACCATCAAAAGCATTACTTCATATTTCTAAAGTTATGGAAGATGCAACAGGTCTTGCAAAAATGGGCGTATCCTATAATAAGCCTGAAATTGATTTAGAGAAAATAAGATCACATAAAAATAAAATTGTGTCCCAGCTTAATCAAGGCATTGATAGAATGGCTAAAGCACGTGGAGTGGAAACAATTGAAGGACTAGCTAGCTTCAAAAGCAATAACGAAATATTAGTAAAAACAAAATCCTCTGAAATAAATATTGAATTTGAAAAATGTATTATTGCAAGTGGGTCAAGCTCAGGTATGATCCCTGGGCTAGATAGTAAACACAAGTCTATTCTAACTTCAAGAACTGCACTTGAGTTATCAGATGTGCCCAAAAAGTTGATTATTATAGGAGGGGGCGCAATAGGATTAGAACTTGGTCAAGTGTATGCTTCTTTAGGTTCAGAAATAACATTAGTGGAGTTTATGCCTAATTTAATCCCAGGTGCTGATACTGACATTGTTAAACCATTACACAGAAAATTAACTAAACAATTTTCTTCAATTTTGTTATCAACTAAAGTTAAAACGGTAAAACCAAATAAAGATGATTCAGTTAAGGTAACAATTGAAAATGACAGTGGGGTCTCTTCAAAAAATTATGATAAAATTTTGATAGCTGTTGGGAGGAAGCCTAATATAGAATTGTTAAAGATTGATAATACGGATATACAATTAAATAATGATGGTTATATTGATGCGAATATATATCAACAAACATCTGTTATGAATATTTTTGCTATAGGTGATGTTGTTGGCAACCCAATGTTAGCACATAAAGCAACTCACGAAGGAAAGGTTGCTGCAGAGGTGTGCTGTGGACATCCAGCAGCAATGGATTATCAAGCAATTCCTTCGGTTGTTTACACTGATCCTGAGGTTGCATGGGCGGGGCTGACTGAAATAGAGGCCAAAGAAAATGATATAAATTATGTTAAAGGAGAATTCCCTTGGGCTGCGAGTGGTAGGGCAATTTCTATTGGTGCTAATCAAGGTAAAACTAAAATATTATTTAATTCTAAAACGAAAAAAGTACTTGGTGTAGGAATAGTTGGTCCAGGAGCAGGTGACATGATATCAGAGGCAATGCTATCTATCGAAATGGGTGCTGATGCGGAGGATATAGGTCTAACTATCCACCCACACCCCACCGTCGGAGAAACCTTTGCAATGGCTGCCGAAGTTTTCCAAGGAACTATAACCGATCTATATGTCCCAAAAAAATAAATATAATAATTTTGAATTTATGAAAACATCAGAGGGCATTGATGAATTCATATTATCAAAGAATGGACTAACTGTTCTATTGCTTGAAGATCACGCAGCACCTGTGGCAACGGTAATGGTTACATACCATGTGGGGTCAAGAAATGAAGCAATTGGCTATACTGGATCTACACATTTGTTAGAACATTTAATGTTTAAAGGTTCTAAGAATTATAATAAAGAAAAGGGTACGGCCATATGGACAGAGCTTCAAAGCATTGGCGCTCAAATAAATGCGACAACATGGAATGATAGAACAAATTATTTTGAAGTTGTTCCGAGTGAGCATTTAGAAAAGGCGATAGCAATTGAAGCTGATAGAATGAGAAATGCTTTTCTTCGAGATAAAGATCGTCAACCTGAAATGACAGTGGTAAGAAATGAATTTGAACGCGGTGAAAATAGTCCATTTGACGTTTTAGATAAAAACATATGGGCTACAGCTTATCAAGCTCATCCATATCATCATTCAACGATCGGATGGCGATCTGATATTGAAAATGTAAGCACTGAAAGATTACAAGAATTTTATAATACCTATTATTGGCCTAATAATGCTACTGTAACAATTATAGGAGATATTGAAAAAACTTCAGCGTTAAAACTAATAAACAAATATTTTGGACAACACACAAAGAGTGATCATGATATACCAAACATGTATACTGAAGAGCCCGAACAAGAGGGTCCAAGACGTGTGATGGTAAATAGAACCGGCCAAACCGATATTGTTGCGGTTGGACATAAGTCTCCACCTGGATTAAATGAAGATACCTATGTATTGCACTTGCTAAGTAAAATATTAGCAGATGGAAAATCTAGTAGACTTCACAAATCACTGATTGATCCAGGGCTAGCAACTTCACTTTTTATGTATGATTTCCCATTTAAAGACAATGGATTATTTATAACCTACGCATTCTTGACACCTGGCGTAAAACATAAAGATATCGAAAAAATAATTTTATCAGAATATGATAAGATTATAAATAAAGGTGTAAATAAAAAAGAGCTCGAGAGAGCAAAAGCCCAAACACGCGCGACTGTAGCATTTAGCCGAGATGGTTCATATGCTGTGGCCAGCGCAATCAACGAGGCTATAGCAATTGGGGACTGGACTTTTTATACTACTTTTATCAAAAAAATAGAATCTGTTAATGAAAAAAATATTCAGTCAGTTGCAAAAAAATATCTTTTAGAACAAACCAGCACAACTGGATGGTTTATTTCAAATCAAGTTAAGGAAAATTAATTTGGGATTTTTTAAAAACCAAGTCATAGAAACCAACCACTCTCAAGGAATAAATACGTATGTACTTCCAACAAATATAAAAGATGTGGTGACAATTTCTGGAAGCTTTCTTGGTGGCACGCTTTATAGTCCATCTAAAAATCCACACATTTCAACATTTACTGCTGCTATGCTAGATAAAGGCACATTCAAAAAAGACAAATATGAAATCGGCGATGTTTTAGATTCTGTAGGAGCTGAATTAAAATTTGGCAGCACTAAACATCATATATTTTTTACCGCTCATTGTTTAAATAGCGATGTTAACATAGTGGTTGAGATGCTAGCTGAGCAATTAAGAACACCAGCTTTTAGAGGCGATGAAATAGATAAACTAAAAACGCGAATGATTGGAAAATTAGAACAATCATTGGAAGATACAAAAAAACAGGCTCTGATTTCATTTTTAAGAATATTATATCCAAAAACCCATCCTAATTACAAGTATAAAACCGAAGAAAGCCTTGACTTTATCAAGTCCATTAATCAAAAGGATTTAAAAACATTTCATGATTTAGCATACGGTATAAATACAATGAATATTGCTGTTGCTGGTGATGTAAACCCAGAAAAATTTAATGACCAAATTATCAATCATTTTGCTGATTGGGGTAAACAGTCTATAAATGAAATTGATAACAAATTAGATATTATAGCGGTATCCAAAAATGTTGATAAAATAAACATTAAAGATAAAACTAGTGCTGATATGTATTTAGGACAATATATAGGAATTGATCGTGAACATAATGATTATTATCCTCTTATGTTGGGAATTTATATTCTTGGTGGAAATTTTTCAGCACGCTTAATGCAAACTGTTCGTGACGAACAAGGATTAACATATGGAATTGGTTCATCGATCGGCGGTTCTAATTTTGGCANTGANGGCTACTGGANCACATGGGGAACTTTTGCACCAGACTTAATTGAAAAAGGANATAACGCNACAATGGAGCAAATAAATAAATGGTGCAAAAAGGGTGTCTTTGAAAAGGAACTTNTTTCAAAAAAATCTACAATTACNGGATCATATAAAGTGGCCTTAGACACAACTGGTGGNCTTGTCTCACAAATTTTATCCAATGCGGAAAGAAAAAAACCAATATCATATTTAGATGAATATGTAGGTATAATAAATAATATATCTCTAAAAGAAATAAATAACGCAATATCAAAATATATAGACCCCNNTAAACTAACATTAGTTACGGCCGGATCNTTCAATAACANATAGTGGATNTAATTTTAATTGCTGCCATTACACAAGATGGCTTTATTGCNCATAANTCTAATGAGGTGATCACCTGGTCNAAGGATCTAGCATTATTTAAAACTCAGACAATGGGTNACCCTGTTATTATGGGATCAAATACATATAATTCTATCGAAAATGAATTAAAAGGAAGAGAAATAATTGTATTTCATAGAGACAAAAAACCAATCAACATTTTAAACAGCCTGTCTTCAGATAAATGTTTTATTGCTGGGGGTGGAAAGACTAATGCTTATTTTGCACCTTATTTAAGTCACATATTTTTAACTCCACACCCCATTGTTTTTGGAGCGGGCGTTAAGTTATTTGATGGTAAAATAAAGGAAAAAAATTTATTCTTAGAAAATACTGTTACAGTTAATGCTAAAGAAAATATTGTACAATTTCAATATAAAATAATCAATTGAANATAGCTATGACGATGCTCGCTTCATTTTAACAATTGCAGCCTTTATTTTACCTCTCAACACTTTGTTTTCTAACGCATTAATTTCATCCATATTACCACTGGCNCCTTCTGCAACTAGCCTTTCAATTAGTTCTGACTCTGGTTCAGATTTATCTTCACTAGTACCTTCGGNTTCAGTTATANCTTCTGGTTTAGNGGTCTCTGATAATTCTGGCATTGNTGGTCGTTCTATAGCGCCACGTTTTATTTTTACCAATAATGCTTTAGCNTTTCCTCTTGTTGGTTTCTCGTTGATTGCATTAATGGGATCATCATCTCCATCCAAAGCTTTATTTACAACAAATGAAATAAGATCGTCTTGATTGGAAAAACCGGGTAAACCATCAGGTGTAGGTTCGTCTTTTTTCTTGGCGCCATCAGCTTTTTGTGTATCTACATTATCAGAGGGTTCTTCAGATAAAGCCTTCACTAAATGATCAGGCATTACATTTCCTTTACGCTTCGATTGCACTAGCATTGCTTTAGCCATTCCCCGAGTTGGTTTATCTGGGATAGAATTTACCACGTCCATATTACCATCCAATCCAGCCTGTACTGCTCGCGCTATAGTAGCTTCGCGACTATATTGTGGACCTGCATCCGCTGCGGAATCTGTCTGATCTGAAGAGTCTTCTTCATCTTCAGGAATTAAATAACCTAAATTATCTAATATTTTGGATTTATTATTTGAAAATCCCCATATACTCATCCAAGAGAATAAACCTGTGCTAGTTCGCCGACATGTCACAGATGTGCCTTCAGGTATCGGTTTCAAATCGAAAACAATGTGCTCTTTATGGACGGGATTAAATCTCGCCTCGAATGATAATTTTTTATTTTCCTCTACAGAAGTTATCCGACCTTGATATAATGGAGATAATGTATTTGGCCTTAATCGAATTAAGGCTCCTGGGGCAAGCTCAAATTTATCAAATGAGTATTTATGGACATATCGATTCGAGCTTACAACGGGCAATATTCTTAATATTCCTGGGAACCAAAAGTTGTAATCTGATAGATTAGTAATTTCTCCCCAAACCAATTCTGGTTTGGATGAATAATTATGTTTAACAATGGTTTCCGCAGAAAATGGTTGAAGATAACTTGAAAACTCACTTGTTATTGTCTGATCACTATTCATATCTATAATGAACAGAGCAGTCACAATAAAAAAAGCCAGCATTGCAATTATTAATACCATATTTAAATCAAAATTAAGTGAAATTTTACAAATGTTATAACAAACAAATAAGTAGTTTGGTGTAATAAACCTATTCTATTTCCAAATAATTAATTTATCTTGTTTTAATATCAATAGCTCCACCCATACCAGCGCCCGTTCCATATAAAATAGCAGACTCAGATGGGGAGAGCCACTTTAGTTCTTTTATAGATAGACTGGGAATATTATCAAGCTGTTCTATATTGCCCATCTGGATGCCATTCAAATAAACAGATATAGTTAAGCCCTTGCCCCGAAGCCAGCCGGGGCGTGCTATTGAAATAATATCTGCGGCGGTTAGAGCTGATGGAATTTCCTTTAATTCTTCTTGTGAAATAAAATTCCTAGGGCGACTGGGTCGTCGCTCACCACCATTAGATGCACAGCTAATGATAAATATGAAACTTATTAGTATTATTTTATAGTTTATCATATTATTATTTTATACTTAATGGTAAGAATGTAAGATTGTTTATTTAAGATCGGGAGATTATAATTAAATGAAAAGTATTGATGTTTTAGAGTTAAAAAAAATAATGGATGAAAAACAAAAGTATACCTTATTAGATGTCCGTGAACAAAATGAAGTAAATCATGCAAGTATTAATCCACATACACATATACCATTGGGAGATATTGTAAATAGGTCTGTGGAATTAAACAAGAAACAACCAATAATTGTTATGTGTCATACTGGTGTAAGATCAGCTCAGGCATGTGAAGTGTTAACTAAATTAGACTTTGATGTCTATAATTTAGATGGTGGAATTGATATGTGGTCTAAAAGCGTTGACCCCACTGTTCCTATTTATTAATGCTTGAAACATCTTGCTCCTGTAAATAGCATTGAAATACCATGGTCATTACAAGCAGCGATAACCTCTTTATCTCTAATTGAACCCCCGGGTTGAATAACAGAACATATACCTGAATCTTTTATCGCATCTATACTGTCTCTAAATGGGAAAAAAGCATCTGAAGCCAAAACGCCCCCGGCAACTTCGTCTCCTCCTTTTTGAAGCGCCATGGAAACAGCATCAACTCTACTTACTTGACCAGCACCTAAACCAACTGTTGTATCATTTTTTGCAATTAATATTCCATTTGATTTTGCATGGCGAAGAACCTTCCATGCAAACAGTGCGGTTTTGATATCTTTTTTTGAAGGAGATATTTTTGTAACAACTTTTAAATCATTTTCTCTAAGACTTTTATTATCAACATCTTGAACTAAAAGGCCACCATCAATATTTCGCACTTCTAATTTATCAGCACGTTTTCTGATTTCTCCAATTTCTAAAACTCTTAAATTTTTTTTATTTTTAAATATTTCAAGCGAGTTTTTATCAAATTTTGGTGCTAATACAATTTCTACAAAAACCTTAGATATAGCTTCAGCAACATCNTCTGTGCATGTTCTATTAAATGCAACAATTCCTCCAAATGCAGATATTGAATCTGCATTAAATGCCAGGTCATAAATTTTTAGAAGATCATTCCCAACTGATACGCCGCAAGGGTTTGAATGTTTTACAATAACACAGGCAGGTTCATCAAATTCTTTTAAACATGCAAGTGCGCTATCAGCATCCATTATATTATTATATGATAATTCTTTTCCCTGATGAATTATAGCATTTAGTATGTTCGGTTCATTATTATTTATAATTTTGTATAATGATGCTGACTGATGGGGGTTTTCACCATAGCGCAAATTTGATTTCTTTTTATAAGTTAGCGTCAAATTATTTGATAATTGATCATCCTTAAAATAATCATGTATTATGCTATCATATTGTGCTGTGTGTCCAAATGCTTTAGCCGATAAATGCTTTCTAGTTTCATACGATATAGTACTNTTTTTTATTAATTCATTTATGATAATTGTGTAATCTAATGGNTCAACCACGACGCATACCCATCCAACATTCTTNGCTGCAGATCTTATCATNGTAGGTCCGCCAATATCAATGTTTTCTAAAGCAANGTTCACATTACAATCCTCACGCGATATAACATNGGAAAAGGGATATAAGTTGCAGATAACAAGATCAATCCANTTTATTAAATTTTCCTTCGCTTCTTTTTTATGATCATCACGCAATCCAAGTATACCTCCTTCAATTAAAGGATTAATTGTTTTAATACGACCATCCATAATCTCAGGGAAATGAGTATAATCACTTACATCTGTAACATTGATATTATCATTTCGTAATGCAGACGCAGTCCCGCCGGTAGATAAAATTTCAATTTCATTATCAATGAGTGCTTTGCCAATATCAATTATGTTATTTTTATCAAAAACCGATAAAAGTGCTCTTTTAACCCTGATAGGTTCTTTATTAAGTGTGTTTTTTTGTATCATTATTGTTAATTACTGCAAGGGTTAATCTGCTTTTACAGATAAGATTGTTTTTATCATCATATATATCAATATTCCAGACTTGGATTTTTCTCCCCACGCGGACTGCTTCTGCTTTCCCATAAACCCACCCGTTTGATATTGACTGTAAATGACTTACGTTTAGTTCAATTCCTACAACTGATTTTTTATGGTAATCGATTTGCATTCCCGCACCGATACTGCCAAGCGTTTCCGCAAAAGCTGCGCTTGCGCCACCATGTAACAATCCATATGGTTGTTTTGTTCTATCATTAATTGGCATTTTACCTTCTATACAACATTTATCAAAATCTGTGATTTCAATACCAAGATGATCTGTCATTGTATTTTTTTGAAAGATAGCTATTTGATTTAATATTTCTTTCTTATCCATTACAATCCTAAATCTAATTATTATCCTTTGCTATTTGATTTATTGCTTCAACAAATGCATTTCCTTCTAATTCCTGTATTTTAACTTTTAATGTTTCAGGGGTTTCATTTGTGTTTACTTTACATTTTTTTTGAATCAATATTGGACCCTTATCTAGTTTCTCTGTAACAAAATGAATAGTACACCCTGATTCTTTATCTCCATTCTTAATTACTTGTTCATGAATATTCATATCCATACCACCACTGTACTTTGGTAATAATGATGGGTGAACATTTATAATTTTATGCCTCCATCGTTTACAAAAAGATGATGAAAGTATTCTCATAAATCCAATTAGCAAAATAAATTCTACATTATATTTTTTGAGTGTTAATGTTAATTCTGAATCAAAACTTTCACGTTTTTTATTTTTGTGATTAATAAATATTGATGGCAATCCATGATTCTGACCACGTTTTAATATATATGCGTTTTTTTTGTTTGAGATGACAACATTAACTATCGCATTTAGTTTTTTTGCTTTTATTGATTCTATAATGACTTGTAAATCTGTACCGTTTGTGGATCCTAAAACACCAAGTCTTATCATCTTAATGAATTCATGTTATCTATGCGTTTTTTGATTAAAAAGTCTTTACCAATATCCTGTCGATGAAAAAGAGGTCCTATAATCGATGATACTTCTCTTTCTGCAAAAACTTCCGCTTCAGAAATCGTATCAGCCATGCCCACAACGGCCATAGTTCTACTGCCTAATTCAATAAGCTGGCCGTTTTCTATATCAACAGATGCATAATATAACCGATCAAAATTTGTAATATTATTAATATTAATGGGTTGACCTTTAGTTGGGTTATCTGGGTAACCTTCGGGTACAACATATTTACAAACGGTAGCCTGTTTTTTAAATTGAACTTGTATTTCATCAAGCTCACAATTTGTAATACCAAAACAAATATCAATGAAATCTGTCTCTAATAATGATAATACATTCATTGCCTCAGGGTCGCCAAATCTTGCATTATATTCAATCAGTTTAACACCATCTCTGGTTGCCATAAATCCACCATAAAGAATGCCTTTATATTTGTCATCGTATTTGTCCCGCAGCGCATTAATTGTTGCTTCATTTATCATTTTAGCTTCATTGGCGTCATCAGTATTTAAAAAGGGGAGCAGGTGATCAGAATCTGTATATGTTCCCATTCCGCCAGTGTTTGGTCCTGAGTCACCCTCATATGCTCTTTTATGGTCCTGTACAATTGGCATATGTTTTAATGATTTTCCATCACAAAAACTCATTAATGAAAATTCTTCGCCAACAAATTTTTCTTCAATTACAAACTTTCCGCCACTATCTATTATTTCTTGGCAATAATCTATTGCATCATTATTATTAGTTAGGTGTTCCCCTGAAACCTTCACTCCTTTTCCACCCGCTAAGCCATCAAACTTTACTACATAATCATTACCTAATTGTTGTAAAAATTCTGATACACCATCCATTGAATAAAATGTCTTGTATTGCGCACCACCTAGTATTTGATATTTTTTAAATAAGTCTCTAGTGAACGATTTAGATGTTTCTATTTGCGCCATGTCCTTCTTGGGCCCCACAACTTTAATATTACAATTCCAAAGAGCATCTGAAACACCTGCAGCTAAAGGATTTTCTGGCCCTATTATTGCCATTTGTACATTTTTCTCTTGGGCATATCTAACTACCGATGAACAGTTGTTTATATCATTAATTGTAATATCCTCGCAGAGCTCATTAATTCCTGGGTTCATATTTGATGCAATGCAATAAATCTCTTTTTGATACCTCGACCGATTGAGTGATTTGATTATTGCATGTTCGCGTGCGCCAGAACCAACAACTAGTATTTTATATATCATTATTATTTAAAATAATTATTAATTCCCGTTTCTATGACTAGTTCTCATTTGACCTATTTTATCAATTGTATTTAAATCAATATCGTTTGCAATATAATTTCCATCTAAACATGCCATGCAAGGTTTATCAATGTAATGATCTCCTCTTCTTGTTACCGCTTCAACAAGGTCACTGATTTCTTGATATAAAAGGGCATCAACTTCTAAATGTTCTTGTATTTCATTTTTGGTCATTCTTCCGGCAATTAATTCTTCTTTTGTAGGCATATCTACCCCATAAAAGCAGGGCGAGATGACTGGTGGGCACGCACTTGCAAAATATACTTCGCGAGCACCAAAGTCTTTTAACATTTTTACAATTTCTCTACTTGTGTTACCACGAACGATACTATCATCCATTATCATTACTTTTTTATCTCTAATTTCTAATTCTTGTGGAACTAGCTTATATCGAACTGATTTTTTTCGTTCCCGTTGTCCTGGCATAATAAAAGTACGACCAATAAAAGTATTTTTATATAGCCCTTCAGAATATCTGACACCTAGTTCATGTGCAAAGGATAGTGCTGCTGTATTTGCGGTGCTTGGAGCGGGTATAACTATGTCAGGCATTATATCTGGATATTTATTCTTCCAAGCTGTGGCAAGATTTTGGCCCATTCGTAATCGAGCCCTATATACACTTACATCGTTTAATGTGGCATCTGGTCTTGCAAAATAAACATACTCAAAAATACAGGGGTTAAATTCTTTTTTGACTAATCTTTTATTAAAAACTTTTCCATTTTCAGCTATATAGATTAACTCACCAGGTAATACCATACCCTTTGGCTCATAGCCTAATGGATAAAACATTGTATTCTCAGAAGCAAAGATATAATCTGTTTTCCCACTATCGTTTTTCCGCTCTCCTTTAACAAGAGGTCGAATACCTTGAGGATCACGAAATACAACAAGACCTTTTCCTATAATAATTGACGTAACTGAATATGCACCTTTAACTTTATTAAAAATCGATGTAACTGATTCACACAGCAAATCAAAAAACTCTTCATCCGTTTGTGGTGGGATAGTTTGGTGTAATTCGTCGGCAAAAAGATGGAGCAAAACTTCAGAATCACTTGTGGTATTTAAATAACGTGTTTCTGTTTTAGTAACTTCTTTTGCAAGTTCATTATAATTTGTAAGATTCCCATTATGTGCAAGAGCTATTCCATAGGGTACTGATGTCCAAAAAGGTTGTACTTCACCATGACTAAATCCACCATGCGTTGGGTAACGATTGTGTGAAATACCAATTGTTCCTTTTAAAAGGCTCATGTTTTCTTCATTAAAAATTTCTTTTGCCAGACCCATCCCTTTTTCTTTATGCATTCTTTCATCATATGTCATAATTCCGGCTGCATCTTGCCCACGATGTTGAAGATGAATTATGCTATCATATAATTCTCCTGCTACTGGTTTATCAGAAAAAATAGCGGCTATACCACACATTATATTAAATCAACCAATTTAGAAGAAAGGCCCGTGTATGATTCTGGCGTGATTGATAAAAGAAGTTTTTTATCATCACTATTAATATCTAGACTATCTACAAATTTACCAATTGCTTTTGAATCAATATTAACCCCGCGTGTTAATTTTTTTAATTGTTCATACGCATTATGCCGGCCCGACTTTCTAAGTATTACTTGAATAGCTTCAGCTAATACCACCCAGTTCGCATTTAATTCCTTTTTCGCTTCTTCTTTATTAACATTGATACGCGTTAAGCCTCTCAATACATTTTTTATTGATAGATATGAATGACCTAGCGCTGTCCCCTGATTGCGTAATGTTGTAGAATCTGTTAAGTCTCTTTGCATACGTGATATTGGAAGATTTGTAGAAAGAAAAATTAGTAATGCGTTTGAAATACCCAAATTCCCCTCAGCGTTTTCAAATTGAATAGGGTTAATTTTATGTGGCATTGTTGATGATCCAACCTCTCCTTTGATTGTTTTTTGTCCTACAATCGACCTGCTGATGTAATACCAAATATCGCGGCAAAAATCAGTTATAATAGAATTGATGAGTGTTATCTGATGATAACTTTCTACTAAAGAATCGTGAGGTTCAATTTGCGTTGTTATCAGGTTTGGCTCAAGACTAATAGATTCAATAAACTTTGTAGAAAACTGCAACCAATTTGTTTTAGGGTAAACCAATGATTGTGCAGACCATGTCCCTGTGGCCCCACCAAACTTCCCAAGTAATTTATGTGATGTAACCTGATTTATTTGGCGTTTTAATCGTGAGCAATAAACAGCAATTTCTTTTCCAAAGGTTGTGGGTGTAGCGGCCTGTCCATGGGTTAGTGATAATATTGCAGTGTTTTTATATTTTGCTGCCAATTTATCTAATTCTTTGACCAAATCTTTAAGTAAAGGCAAATAAACATTTTTTAACCCATCTTGCCATATAAGTGAGTAAGCCAAATTATTAACATCCTCTGATGTAAGCGCAAAATGTATCCATGGATGAAGGCTTTTTTTTAATTTATCTCTAAGAAAATATTCAACAGCTTTTACATCATGTTTTGTAATTGATTCATGTTTTTTTATAGCACTAGCATCTTTTGTGTTAAATCTATTGTAAATATTTCTATACTTAATTATATCCTTTTTCGAAAATGCATCTAATTCTTTAATTGATGGTTCGTTCGATAGTGCTATTAAATATTCTATTTCAACCTTTAAGCGATACCGCATAAGGGCATATTCTGAAAAATATTCAGATAATTCCTTTACACTATTTCTATAGCGACCATCTAGGGGTGAAATTGAGTGTAGCTGATTAGGCACCAAAAATTCGCTTTATAGCTAAAGCACAATTCCCGGGATCTAAAATGGTTAATACTGGTGTATTGCTCGGCATTTGAAGTGTTGAATGAATATTAACTAGCATGTCAGTTTTATCTGAAAAGGGAGGGCAGGCTAAGGTTGGAAATGATGAGTTTGCCCCCACAAAACCAGACAATGCATTCGATCGTCCCGCAATCGTTAAATATAGAATATTCTTTTCACTACTATTTGAATCCAATATTTCTAGAACTTTTGCTGGCTCTTTGTGAGCAGAAGCGGCATGCTGTTCCCAGTTTATATTATATTCATCTAATTTATCCGTGATTTTTTTGGCGTGTGGTTCATCAGAAGTTGAACCCATTATAATAATAACCTTCATTAACTATCCTTTAACTTTTCTTTTATTCTGTCTTGAATTGATTCTTTTACATCAGGGAAAGGAAATAATTCACCCGTAATTTTTTCATACAAATATATATATCGACTTGAAAGCTCTGACACCAATTCATCAGGGGCGTCTGGCAGTGTTTCATCTTTATATGGATCACAATTATCAACAAACCATAGTCTTAAAAACTCTTTATCAATATTTTCAGGCTCTAGTCCCTTATCTATTCGCTTATTGTATGACTCAGCTAACCAATAGCGACTTGAGTCGGGGGTGTGTATTTCATCTATCAATATAATGTTGCCATCTTTGTCATGTCCCATTTCATATTTAGTGTCTACTAGAATCATTCCGTTTTCTGCTGCTTTTTTTTGTCCATAATCAAATAGTTCTAAAGCTTTAGTGCTACAATAATCCCAATCTTCTTGTGTCATCCAACCTTCACTAACTATTTCATCCGGCGCGATCGGGCGATCGTGGTGCTCTTCTTTTGTTGTTGGTGTAAGCATATTATTCTGAAGTTTTTGATTTTTAATTAAACCTTCAGGTAGGGCATTTCCACAATATTCTCTATCTCCGTTGTTATATACTGTCCATAAAGATGTGCTTGTGCTACCGGTTATATAACCCCTAACAACAAACTCTATGGGAATTACATTACACTTTTTTGCAATTGTAACGTTTGGGTCTGGTATATCAATTACATGGTTGGGTATAATTTCATTTGTTTTTTTAAACCACCAGGCGCTTGTAAGATTAAGAACCTGCCCTTTAAATGGAATTGAAGCTAATACGCGGTCAAAAGCACTTTGTCGATCAGTAGTAATTAATACAATTTTATCATCAAATTCATATTGATCACGTACTTTACCAGTACGTTTCTTTCCATTAGTAAGCGCTGTTTCAACTAGTGTATTATTTATTTCTGCAATAATACGGTCTTTATATTTTTTATCTAATTCTGTAACATTCATATGATAGGGGGTTAAATAATATATTTGTATCCAAAATTGTGTTTAATGTAGAATCAAAATTACCGCTGTTTACTGTTATATTCCATATTACACCGTGTTTTATATTAGATATTTCTTTTATTTCAAACTTATCTTTTAATGATTCTAGTTTTGCCCGACCAAAAATGTCATCGTGCTGTCGCACTAGATATGATGCTGTATTTCTTGCCACCTTTACTTTACTAATAAATTCTTTATTAGAATTATATAATTCTCCAGATTTATCTATTTTACTTAACGTTACGGATTTTTTTTGATCAATATCAATCTCCCAATGAGTATGGCGTGAAATAATAACATCATGCCCTTTTTGTATCAGTGCATTCTGAACAGAAACAGCTTCATTATCATTTATAATCATCTCAACTATCCATTCAACATTATCATTCTTATTATAATTATCAATGTCAATTAATGGAGTATCAAAATTCAAACTATTATTATTAATTGGATTCCCTAACTCAATAAATTCTAACATTGATGAAAAAATCAGATCACCATTTTTTGAACGCTCAGGATGTGGCATCATTGCCATTACATTACCCGAAGTATTACAAACAGCTGCGAGGTTAAATATAGAACCGTTAGGATTTGTTGGGAACTCGTCAATTATTAGACCGTCATCATTACAATATCTAAAAATTGTTTGTTCGTTTGCAATAATCTCTTCCAATAATAATTCAGGTGCAACAAAGCGCCCTTCGCCATGCGCTAGTGGTATATTAAACGACGCACCTTTTTTAATATGCCTAGTGAATGCGCAGCTGTTAGGCTCTGCTGTCATTTGGAGATTGGCCCATGTATTATAATACCCAACACCAACAACTTGACCTTCCCGTATTCTTTTGTTATCTGTTAGTGCTAAGCCGATTTTATACTTATTTAATCCAGGAACGAGACCGCTTTCTACTAATATTTGCGCACCATTACATATCCCTAAAACAGGCTTTCCCAGTTCTGACTCAATTTTTATTTGATCAAGAATCGGGTCAAGAGCAGCAATAACACCCGCCCTTGAACGATCCTCATAAGAGAAGCCCCCAACAATTATATATCCATCAAAATCAGATAGTTTATCTACCGGATGATTCCATAAAAACTCAACCGGATTTAATCCTACCCTATGNCAGGCCATAAANGTTTCTCTTTCAGTGTTAGANCCCGGAAACTGTATTATAGCAACATTAGTCACTTATTGAATTATAACTTCTTTTTTACCCNAAACNACNTTACCAACTTTATAAACTNGTGATGTGGGTTCTAGTATTGATTTTATTTTATCGCAATTTAATTTATCCACAACCAATATCATTCCTATACCCATATTGAATGCTCTAAACATTTCTTTCGAATCAACTTTNCCAATATTTTGCATAACATTAAATATGGGTAGGGTAGGCCAAGATTCTTTATCAATTAATACACTAGTGTTCATTGGCAATATTCTTGGAATGTTCTCAATTAATCCTCCACCNGTTATATGTGCAATCCCNTTTATTGGGGTAAGGCTTTCTATAATTGAAAAAATATGGGTTGTATAATTAATGTGTGGTTCAAGTAGGGTGTGGCCAACAGACTTATCAAGNTCAGATATTTNATCATCCACCTTATAACCACCAACTTCAAATAAAATTTTTCTTGCCAGTGAGTACCCNTTTGTATGCAAACCATTTGATGGTAAGCCTAAAACAACATCGCCGGGTGTAATTTTTGATCCATCTATTATCTTATCTTTTTCAACAATGCCGGTCACTATGCCGACCAAGTCGTGTTCACCTTCCAAGTACACNTCTGGCATTTCAGCNGTTTCACCTCCAACTAAAGACACTCCNTTCTCTCTACAAGCANCAGCCATACCTGAAACTATTTTATCAACAATTTTTGGATTTAATTTATCATTTGCTATATAATCAAGGAAGGTAATTGGTTTNGCGCCCATTACTATAATATCATTTGATGCAGCGCTCAACAAATCAATACCTATCGTATCATATTTGTTCATCTTTTTAGCGATAATAGTTTTTGTACCAACNCCATCTATGCTCTGGACCATGACTGGATTATCATATTCATTTAATATAGGTTTTAGATCATATAGTGAACCAAAGCTTCCAATGCCAGTTAGTACATTAGCTGAAAATGTAGATTTTATATTTNNTTTGATTAATTCAACTGCGTCATTTCCTGCGTCAATATCAACACCCGCTGATTTATAATTTATTTTTCCCATTATAACTTATCTCTTAAGCCGTTTTCCCAGGCACCTCTTAAACCATCTATTGATTGATTAATATAATTATTTATTATTACTGAATTTGTACCATTAGTTGACCCAATTTCAATAATGTCTATGNCATATTTTTTAAACTGCTTTACTAGNCTGGTAACATTTTTTTTAGAAACTTCAATAATAAAACCNCCGGTTTCTGAAAATAATTTTGTCTCAGCNGGAAGCTCGCCGCCAATTTCAACTTTACACCCTATAGAATTAGCAAAGGTCATTTCCGCGATTGCACATGAAATGCCACCATCTGAAATATCATGACATGATAAAATTAGCTCAGAATCAATGCAGTCTGTAAGCGCATATATTTGATTTTTGACTTTTTCTAAATCTGGTTTAGGAACATTCGCTCCCAGCTCATCATATAAATTATAGTANGCACTTCCACCCAATTCATCTTTNCGTTCACCAATTAAGTAAATTAATGAGTTATTTGACTTAAAATTCATTCCTAATGATTTATTTACATTATTAATTCTACCCAAACAGCTCACAATTGGACTGGGGGGGATTGATCCGTTTTTTGACTCATTATAAAAGCTTACATTGCCAGCAATTATAGGTGTTGGGTGGTTATTATTGTTTTTTAATGTAATTGCTTTGCTTGCATCAGAAATACCTTTGACAGAATCCACAAACTCCCACATTTGATTAGGTTTCTCAGGATTTCCAAAACACAAGCAATCAGTTAGGGCGTGAGGGGTTGCCCCAACTGCAGCAATATTCCTCATTGCCTCGACGACAGCATTAATTCCTCCCCAATATGGGCTTATTTGACTGTATCTTGGATTGTGGTCTGTTGATAGTGCAATTCCGATATTCCGGATTTCTTCAGGATAGTCGCTTGAATTGAAGGGGGACATAACTCCAGCATCTGCTGCGCCCGTTTCGGTATAAACGCGTCCTTGCACTTGTTTATCATATTTTTCATATACTGGCTCACGACTTGCTATATTTTCATGTGCGAGAATTCTAAGCAATGTATCATTTAAATTGGCTTCTTTGCTTAACTCCGGTTCAGCATATAAATTATTCGGGTTTTTTACAGGTCTATCATACAAAAACCCTTTTGTAACCTCTGACGCTGGTGCGGTCGCTATTTTATGGTTTCCGTTATGTATAATGTATAATCCGTCGTCTCTTATCCTGCCAATCACAGATGCTCTTGCGCCTTCACTAACTTTGGGCAAATCATAAAGGGTGTTATAATGAGCTAGAATCATTTGTGTAATTTCTGGTGGGCAAACCCACATAAATCTTTCTTGGGTTTCGCTACAAAGATAAACAGCGGGGTGGAGATCTTTCATGCCAATATGAATTTTATCCACCCAAATTTCTGATCCATAACCTGAAGTCTCTGCCAACTCCACGCTTGCACACGCAACCCCACCGGCACCCAGGTCCTTAAAGCCAACCCGATCTAGTAGTTTGTTTCTTTTAAGTCTATCAAATAAAGCATATGTAGATTTTAAAAGATGTCTTTCCAAAAAAGCATTTGGCTCTTGAACGGCGCCTTTGTTTTGCTCCTTTTTTTCTTCTTCTAGCTCTAGCGAAGCAAAGCTTGCTCCACCAAAACCGCTATTATCAGTAGGCTTGCCTACCAATATCAGTTCATATCCAACNGCNTTTTTTGGGGCATATGAATGAACAATGTTATCTTCTCTTACTATTCCAAGGGTAACTAAAGTAACTAAACAGTTTTCATTGTAACCGCTATCATAATATATATCACCTCCAATATTGGGAATNCCTAATGGATTTGAATACCCTGCAATACCAGATACGACGCCATCGTGTATCCACTTTGTTTTATTATTGCTTATATTTCCAAATCTAAATGAATCCGTACAGGCAATAACCTCGGCGCCCATGCACATTACATCGCGGACATTACCACCGACACCTGTAGCTGCCCCCTCATAAGGAACAAGTTGTGAGGGGTGGTTGTGAGATTCGTGACTCATNACGATACACCATTTATGTCCTTTGTTGTCTGTNGCNACTGAAACCACTCCGGCGTCTTCTTTGGCGCCCAAAATTACATCAGGNCCTTCCGTAACAAACTCTTTTAAATATTTACGNCTACTCTTATAGCTGCAATGTTCAGATCCTTGAATTGAAAATAAAATCAACTCTGCTAAAGATGGTGCACGCCCAAGCATNTCGTTTTGTATCTTTATTGCTTCGTCAGGCGTTAGGGGGATGTTTAATTCAGAAAGTTTTTTTTGAACTAATTGATGGTCCAGTCCGGTAAAATCGACAATTTCTTTTGTAAATGCCATATGGAATCTGTCGTTAAAATTATCTTATAACAAAAAAATTTTACCGCAGTATTGTTTCATGTCTTTGTGGTCCAACCGAAATAATCTTAACTGGGCACTCTACTTCTGTCTCAATATAGCTAATATATTCCTTCATGGTTTTTGGTAGCGCATCAAAGCCCATGTCCCAAATATTATTGGGCAGGTCTCCCCACCCCGGTAAGCTAGTATAAACAGGTTTTGCACATCGGTAGTCGTGCAAACTTGCTGGCATTTCCTTTACCTGTTTTCCTTCAATCTCATATGAAATACAGATTGGTAGCGTTTTGAATCCATTCAAAATATCAAGTTTGGTGAGTGCTATCTCAGTTAAGCCGTTTACTCTTACTGCTTGTCTAACCTGAACAAGATCAAGCCACCCAACGCGTCGCGGCCGCCCTGTTGTTGTTCCATACTCAGCCCCTTTTTCTCTCAAATTATTAGCTTCCTCTCCATGAATTTCTGTCGGCAATGGACTTTCACCAACTCTACTTAGGTATGCTTTAACCACGCCAATAATTTTCCCAATATCTCTAAAACTTACCCCGGTACCGGTTGAAATATGTCCAGCAGCTGTGTTGCTTGATGTGGTATATGGATATATTCCATGGTCTACATCAAGACTAATCCCCTGTGCTCCTTCAAACAATATGGATTTTCCACTTTTGTGAGCGTTAAATAATTCAACAGAGGTGTCGCAAACATAAGAGTTAAGTTTATTCCCATATTCAATATAGTCATCATATATTGAATCCATACTAATATCAAAAGTGCCGCCAAGAGCTTTTTCAATTAAATTTTTTGAAAAGGAATATCCTTTTTTCAGCTTTTCTTTAAATATATCCGGTTCTAATAAATCAATAATGCGGATACCATTTCTAAACATTTTATCAGCATAGACGGGTGCAATACCCCTACCCGTACTTCCTGCGGCGAGTTTCGCCTGGTGTCCAGATAACACACTGTCTAAAGCAATGTGATAAGGCATGATCACATGGGCTCGGTCACTAACCATTAACTTTGGAGTGATGCCTTTATTAATTACATATGCAATCTCATCTATAAGTGCTTTTGGGTCAACAACTACTCCGTTGGCAATAATACTAACTGGTGAACCATATACAATTCCTGATGGGATTAGGTGTAGTTTATAAGTTTCGCCATCAACAATTACCGTGTGACCAGCGTTGTTTCCACCGTGGAATCTTACAACATAGTCTGAATTGCCGGCAAAAAAATCTGTGATTTTGCCTTTTCCTTCATCACCCCATTGGGCGCCAACAATTGCTGTAATATCAGATTGGTAGGATGTCACTTGGAAATGATTGCTGGCTTGCCTTTGGTATGTGGAACAAATGCATATAGTGCAAATTCTTATCCCAAAACATTACACTAAAACTTTTTACAATGAAAGTACGAATTCACAAATATTTCGATTTTTTTAAAACGGTGCTGTAAGTGCGAACCTATAATACCTTAGTGGTTTTTTATTATCATTCCATTCTTCTATTTGCTGTGCNTCNCCCCCNGANAATACAATGGGACCTAANGAAAGCCGNAATTCATAACCCGCNGTTACAATCATGTCTTGTTTAGTTTTTTCAGANGCCCACCAGGCATTACCAAAATCTGAAACAAGATTCAACGAAAACACTTTAGGCGNTATTGGTAATCGATANTCTAGCGAACCATAAATTAANCTGTCCCCCAATCGAAAACCCGACCAGCCNCGNGGGTTGTGNTTCTCTGGAANGGTTTCACTGATNTCTCCCACACCATTAANATAAAAAGGNTGGTCTTCTGTCAAACCAATATAGTCNTGTGGTGGTAGNTTTCCGTTTGAACTCAATGTTTTTAATCTAAAATAAAGCAAAGAACCACCCAAGTTAATATTTAGATATGAATCGGTTTTTATACGAGTATAGNTATATTCNCCNAACACTTCTTNGCTTGCCCANTCNGCTTTAATGTTAAGCCCAANACCTTCTTTTGGGTGCAGCAGGTTCCAACCGTGGGGCCTTTGCTTTTGCCATGTATAGCTCAAAGAAAGATATCCTTCTTCTTTTCCACCGTGGGGGANACCCAAANTCCCNAACCCAGAGGTGTCGTGCGCTATCATTTCACCTGTCTTCATTGCTGTATTAAAATCAACAACACTATGAGAAATAAAATAGGTTCTCAAATCAATCAGATGATTTGATGAAAAAGATTCATTAAAATTCATCGGTTTAATTAATTGAAAATATAAACCGTTTTTAAAATCAATAATGTTTTTACCATCATACTGACGGATGGCACCATCTAGNTTTTTAAATAAACCNATTCCCCATAGTGGGCCGTGTTCTGCGTTAAGATATTGAAATCCATATCCACTGCTATATTCGCCAATATATCCTATCGCTTGAAAAAGATGTCGTCCTAGGGCGTCCTGCCATTCGGTTATTCCCAAGCCTGGCAAAACGATTGATCCAAGGTGTCTTANGTGCTTAGTAAACTTATATTTTTTCACATCGGATATTTCGGGAATAGNTTTTGGCTTTTGACTTACAAACGAAACGTCGGGTCCGGCACNTAACCATGAAGTATAGTTTTTGCGAAGCGAAATGGGNTTAGTGTTTGGNNCCCTAAAAGGACTAACNTTAACNAANCGAACCGTATCAACGTCTTCTAGTGTGCGAGCAAGAAGTAGAGAGTCAGAGGGCATCCACTGGTGAGACCAAACTCCGTCTCCAACATCAGANTTGATAGAAATATTATTATTGCTCAAGTTTATTGTATGAATGTTAGGTACGCCATTAGAGTTAGANGTATATGAAATCGCAGTACCGTCTGGATGCCAAACGGGNTNNGTGTCTGCCATTGGGTCGGTGGTAAGTCGTTTTAACTTTTTNGTTTGTAGNTTGATCGTATAAATATCCATATTACCGCTTAGGGGGGACATAGAAAAAAGTATTGTTTCAAAATCGGGAGAAACAGAAAGAAAGGCTATCTGTGTGTTGTCTGTATAGTTTGTTATTNCGGNGGGGGNTTTATCATATATACTTACCGAATAAATATTGGATATATTGTTTTCATGNGCNACAAACAAGATCGTACNACTATCAGCCCAGGCTGGATATGATGCGCGCATTGATTGTGAGGCCCAGTTGCTTTTTTGCTTTTCTAAATCATAAAATTTGATATCATAAACCATTGACTGGTTTTTATCAAAATGATATTTACTGTAAGCAAATCTATTGCCATCTTTTGACCATGACAATGCTGGGTGGAATTGTCCAAAATCTATTTCTTCTTTATTCCACAACACCTTTTCCTTGAAACTCTTTTTTAACACAAGCGAGTCTTTTTTTGTCTTATTATCTTTTTTCTTAATCTTATCAATTCGTTTTTTCCACTTTTCATATCGCTTGTTTTCTTTTGCCGTATCTCGTTTTGCAATAAGAAGGGANGTGTCAAGCTGATCTTTATCATCGCGCCCAAGAAAAGCAATCTTTGTACTATCTTTATATAGTTGGAAAGACTGTAGTTTTTTTATAGGAAGCGTCATTGTTTCGCCAATTTCTTTATACGTCTCTTTTTGTGCCCGATAACCATAATAATAGGTGTTCATATGTCGTCTCCAGTCTTCATTAAACTGTTTAACTGAGACGCCGGTGGCTTTTTTAAAACCCGCATTAAATGAAAAGGTTTTTAAATTGTTTCTATATGCAAGAGTTTTTGTTATTGTAGAATCTCCAAACCTATCGGCCCAATAAAGCATTTTTGAAAAACCATCGTGGTGGGGGTCCATTGATCCTGTTTTATTTCTTAAAATGTGGTACTTATGAGACAAGTCTGCTCTATANGGGCGCCAACTTTCTGTTTCATATTCAGCTGTCCCCTCAACANCCCAGCCNGGCATTCCAGACATCAGTATGCTCATCGGAGCCGGAACCCATGATTTTGTTTTATGCAACAAAACAATGTGCTGTAGTTCGTGGGAAAGCACCTGTTCAAGCCACTTTCCTTTTTCTAGCCAAATGGCAGCATCGTTTTGATCAACCCATATAAAGGTCTGATAGCTCCACATTGCAAACCCGTTCATAATTTCATCTTCTGTTGTAAAAATAATATCGATTTTAGGTATAGTATCTAAGTCCATTTGTTCTAATAGNGTGGGTCTAAAATGTTCAGCTAAAATTGCGCCTTCTTTTGCGATTTCTTCAATTCCTTGGTGAAAATGTATGTTGAAATTCTGCGTTGAGATTGTCCGCCACTTTAGCTCTGGGTGTACGCGACCGGACCAGGACCACGTNTTTTGAGCATTTAAAGAAAATAAAAATATTATTAAACAAAATATTTTTCTATTCATTGTTTTTTCTCTGTTGAGTGTTGTAGTTAAAATATCTATATATTAGANCAGAAAGAAGTTAGCCTGAATAAATTNTTTCTGTNATTTATTCTTTTNGCTTCTGNGTTTTTTCAAAAAAATAAATTGTACAGCAGTTAATTAAAAGCCCCCAAACCCCCGCATGTATCCCCATTGGTTTTGCTGGAACCGATANGCCGAGCTTGTTTGCCNCCATGACCACAAGAGAAAATATTGTGCCCACTAACATTCCGTAAAAAATGGACTTACCCTTTACTTTGCTATTATAAAGTCCAATAAAAATTGCTGGAGATATTTGAATTAAAAGCTCAAGCTTTATTTCTAGTAAACGCCAAATGGTTTGCGGAAGAACAATTGCTAAGTAAACCGAAAAAGCCATAATGGCCCAAGAAATTCCTTTCCCAATTTGAGTTAGCTGTGCTTGGTTTTTTCCGGGCTTAAATCTTGTATAAAAATCTTTTGTCACAATTGACGACATAGATAATAGGGCCGAATCAACGGTTGACATAATAGCAGCAACGGTGGCTGATAAAAAAAGAATCATCATTCCTGTCCCAATCGCGCCACGCCTAGCAAGATCTTTTAAAACAAGAAGCGTGGAGCCTTCGCTTGCCTGTCTATCAAGATCGGGAAACAGTGCTAGCGCTGTTAGTCCAACAACAACCATGAAAAACGTTGTTACAAGGGGCATAAAAGCCATTGCCTGGATCGATTTTTTTAATGTACTTAGTTTGCTCGCTGAATATATTCGCTGCACCGCGTGTGGATAAAGGGATATACCAAAAAAACCAAGACATACTGTGCTGAACCACGTCGCTTTTTGTGTTGCGGTGGGTGCGGCTAGTTTGCTAAAATTAAATTTTTCTATTTGTTCATAAATAAAACCAAATCCACCATATTCCGTATTGATAGTTATAAAAATTGTAACAACTCCTATCATCAAAACAGTGCCTTGAATAGCGTCTGTCCAAGCAACGCTTCTCATTCCCCCTAAGCTTTCATAAATAACCATAACAAGCGACAAAGCAACAACCCCATATGCAAACGGAATGACCCCTCCTGTCACCGCATCAATAATAAAACCAATAGCTTTAAGGTTTGTTAAAATATAGTTTGCGAGAGCAACAAGGCAAATTGCTGCTGATAGATAAGTTAGTTTATTGTGTTTATATCTATGATCTATATAATCAGAGGGTGTAATAAAGCTGTGTTTCTTAGATAATTTGTATAATCTAGGTCCATAGAAGGCAAGGGCTCCTACGGCCGCAGACAAAAAAGTTATTAGCACTAGGGCTTGGTATCCTTCTCTGTGTGCCCTACCAGCAAAACCAACCAACGTGTTGCCGCTATATTGTGTCGCATAAAGAGTTAAAAACAAAACAAAAAATCCCATTCCGCGCCCAGCTAAATAAAAGTCTGTGAGGGATTGTTCTTTTTGTGCTTTTTTTCCTAGCCAACCAATCCCTATCAAAGAAATTATATATGCACACAATATTATTGTGCCGCTGGTGGAAAGAAGTGCGGTGTTATTCATCGTTCTCTTCTTCCTGCCAAGTTTTTTCTATTACAACAAAAAGAATTATAGAATAAACAGCTGCAGAAACAATCGCATAAAGTGCCCAGCTTGGTAGCCCAATTAGTCTAGGTGTGTTTTCAAAAAAAAACCAAGGAACTGTAAATATTAATACTACCCAGGACAATATTGATATGCGACCAAATCTCATTGATTAGTTAAAAACAATTTCATCATGTTTTTCGATTTTATTTAATATTTTACTTTGTTTTGAATCAGCCCGTAGGTGTTGATCAAAAAACTGTAACGATATCTCGTTAATTAAGTTAACTGATTTTTGTCCGTCCATTTCCCCAACATCAAGAACATATTTTGCCAGCGGTGAAAAGAGGGGGGCATCACAATAATTAAGATGCAGCGTACCATTAATGTTTAAGTAATAATTTTTTCCTTTGCTGTTGTCCATTAGCGTTGCTACCAAATCCGTGTTTGTGGGGTAGTCAGAATCTGACCATTTTGGTCTACCTATATATATAAGGGGTTGATCAATGCCCTTTTCAATAACATTTTTGGGGAGTGGGTTCATCCAGCCATCTAATAGTAGCGCTGCTTTTATTTGTGAATTGTTATATGATGCTAACACGGATGTTCCTCCGCCGTAAGAATGTCCAGCAACTGCTATTCGATCTAAATCTAAAAAACCATTGAGAAGGTGCTTAACTGTTCCTGTTTGAATTTTTTGAAGTTGACTGATAATAAAACTAATATCTGATTCTCTTGTGTTTATTTGGTTTCTCCGAATTGTTACGCTATCGGAAAGCCCTGTTATATCAGATTTGTAGTCGGCCACGGATCCATCTGGAAAAATGGTGAGGTTGGCATCATAACTATGATCGACGGCCACAACCAAATATCCATTGTTTGATAGTTTTTCTGCAAGCGAAGTATGGATGTGTCGCGTTCCAGTTATCCCGTGTGATATTATAATAATGGGAAGGGGGCCAGCGGTCGGGTCTACTTGTAAGTCCAAATAACTATTTGTTTTTGTTAACTCAAGGTGCTTGATTAGCTGCTTTGGAAACTTACCTGCTTTCGCCATTGTTTCNGCTCTTAAGTTAATTTTATCTAGATAGGGTGTGTTTATTGATGTTTTTTGTTTCTTGCCTGGGTACCAAAATTGTACCATTATTTGCCTTACGTCATTCGGTTCGTCCGTAAACCACTCTTTTCTCTGTTCGTCTATCCAGTGATGGGTTGTTGATCCAATAATATATTCTCCTCCAAGCGGTGGCATTTTAATAATTGGAACAAGAGTTGGTAATGATGTGGCAATTAATAACCAAACAAAAAAAAGCGTTTTCATTGCATGAGATATGTTTTTGTTATAATTAATAATTAATGTGANACCCAATAAATATGCTGGTAGCATTTGCCANCGAGATTGTTCTAGAAAAAAATGAATTAAGAANATTGAAAAAACAAATTTATATAATAAGGCGCTGTTTTTTCTTTTTTCGTTCTTATATAAATGTTGAAANGCCCCCCAAGCAATCAATGCGACATAAATAATTTCAAAGGGGCGCAACTTGTGGCCTTGGGGGTTGTTTGGCTCTTTTTATTTTGATGCCCTATCTACTTTTGCAGGATCAATTGGTTCAGATAGACCCATATAAAAAGCAAGATACCACATTACAAAAACACCATATGCTAAAAACAACAATTGCCAAACCCAAAGAGACGGTANGGAAAGTGGGGCCCACAATTGAGGAAGATTTGGGTCTGAAAAAAGTGAATTGCCAATTGTTGCAAAGGGACCAAAACCAACTAAAAACCAAATTAAGGTTAGGACCCAAGCAGATCGNANTTTTTTCTTTCTTTCTTGGTTCATGCCAGAAACCGCTTGAAGTAAATCATGTTTTTGTTGTTTTATTTTTTTCCGCAGATCAGACTCTCTCGTTAACAACGAAACAACAATGGTCGTTATTAAATTAAAGAGTATTCCCCATCCTGCGCTATGAATAGTAAANGGGTATGCTCCCCAGGGGACACCGAACCATCCAGATGTTTTATCGGTTAGCGTAACAGCAATTAGCCCAACAACCAAACCAGCCACAACGCCTTTTCGCGTAAAGCCCNTATAATAACAAAGGCCTATCAGAGATGGGTACATCTGAAAACCGTATGCAACCGCNAAACCTCCCAACATTACAATTGCTTGACTTGAGTTTGCGGCAACAATTAAAGCTNCAACTGTAACTAAAACAACAAATANGCGGCCTGTGAATTTTTGTGATTTATCTGTTGCATCTGGAGAAATATACTTTGCATATATGTCTCTGGTAACCATTGCGCTAAAGGTAGACATGTATGCTGCGCCGGTNCTTTGCATGGCGGCAAGTGCGCAAACCGCTAACAAACCAACAAGCCAGGGGACTGATTTAGAAAGTAAGCTTATTATTTTAGGAACAAGGTTGNTGTCGGTTACATCAACAAGAATACCTTTGTAAACCAACATTTGTCCGCCAAGACCTTGAAAAATTGTAAAGGTAAAAAGAATAACTCCTATTACTAGNG
This sequence comes from Fidelibacterota bacterium, assembly GCA_002701875.1. Classification (GTDB taxonomy): domain Bacteria; phylum Fidelibacterota; class Marinisomatia; order Marinisomatales; family TCS55. Next base: position 1,316 of record NZWI01000029.1, on the reverse strand, counting down.
CGGACGCAACAACCTGCTGCCACCTAAACGCACGCGAAGTTTTATTAGAAAAAGCCCACATTGAAAAGGCTGGCGATGACTGGATTCCCATAAGTGCAAACATATANGTCATGCACATTATTCCTGTCCAACCACCACCTATAGAGNTTGATCCAGCAGAAACCATTTGTATGCTCCCTGGTATTGCAACCTTCGTCGAGTAACCATCTAGCGTTAGGTTTTTTCCGGACTCAACATCTAATCTCACTAGCTCTGCTAGNCCANCAGTAAAACCGGACCANCCNCCCAGGTAATAAAGAACAACACCNCCAAGAACTGTAATCCCAAGAGCTAATAATATGGCTTGGGCACAGTCGACAAAAGCGACGGACNTAAGCCCGCCCGAAGCAACATAAATCATTACAACTGTTGATAGTGCAATCATTCCAACGTTCACAGGAATTAAGCCATCTGTTAGAACATTGAACAAACTTCCTGACGCACGAAGCTGAACCCCTAAATAAGGAACGCTAAAAAGAAACGCGACCAATACGGTCAGCAACCGAATTGCGTTTCCCCCATAATAGTCACTATACATTTCACCTGGGGTAATATAATTATATGCTTTTCCNAGAACCCACTGTCTTCGTAAAAACAACACACCGGTGAANGGAATTGTTAATGCATAAAACGAAGCAAAAGCATATGGGAGTCCATCGGTAAATATTTTGCCNGGGTGCCCAACAAANGTCCATCCGCTAAAACTTGTAGCTGTTGCAGCTAAAACAAAAACCCATATCCCTATTGACCGTCCAGCTAAAAAATAATCTGTNGAGGTTTTGGCNGNGCGCGCTCCCTTAAAACCCCAAAANAGNCAATACNCCCAATACAGCCCNACGAACCCAAGTANCCANGGTTTTTGTTCCATTAGGTTNTTAAACATTGAAAANATTTCNACCATCTTTGCTCTTTATTTCCTTATTGAATATTTAAAGTATAGGCTAACGTTTNTCAATTTGGGAAGNAAAATTAATTGNTTAGNAAAACTCTGGCCGAATCAAGGTTTCCATCGTTTTTTGCTGGATTAATTTCAAGCAATCTGCACATCATTTCATACAGATGTATATTCGAAATTCCGGGGCCCACAAAGTTGTCTTTAAAGCCTGGGCCGTGACCAACAAAAACGCCCCGCATGTTAACATCGTTTGGGTCATATCCGTGAGCTCCTACTGTATATCCCGTGGCGTGGTCGTCTTCAGCCTCAGACTGGTTCGCCGATATAGACCAGTGGTCTTTTGCTACCAGCGTAATTGGTTGTATTCTTCTGTGTTTACTAT
>NZWI01000028.1 GCA_002701875.1 Fidelibacterota bacterium | reverse complement strand
ATCAAAAACAACCAAAGGTCAAATGATAGATGTAAATGCTATTGCAAAAGGTTGGGGTGTTGATCAAATTTTTGAATATTTGATTTCGAAAGATTTATTAAGATTTATGGTAGAGGTTGGTGGAGAAGTTCGGGTAATTGGAGCAAATAATAAAGGGTACAAATGGAAAATTGGAATAGATAGACCAGTCGTGGGGAATCAACCTGGAGATGATATACTTGCTGTGATTGCTTTAAATAATAAAGCCATGGCTACATCAGGTAATTACAGAAATTTTTTTGAATTTGATGATGAAAAATATTCTCATATAGTTGATCCGAGAAATGGGCATGCATTACAATCATCTATTTCTTCGGTTTCTGTACTTGGGCCAACCTGCATAGATGCTGATGCCCTTGCTACAGCTTTAAATGTAATGTCATTAGATGAAGGTAAAGCTTTAATTGATTCCTTAGATGGATTTGAAGCTTATTGGATAATCAAAGATTCGGAGGGACAGTTTAAAACAGAATTCTCAAATAATATGCCAATAGTTGGTGGTTTATAGCTGTGGTTTTTGTGAAGGATCATCACAGGTACCACCCTTGAGACAAATGCAATCACTTATCACGCCACCACATGACCCCTGTAGAGGTTTTCGATTAAAAAGAACACCAATAGACATTCCAAGAATTGCAATGCCGATGACTAAGATTGCTAGGAATAATTGCATTAATAAAATTACAATAAAATAAATATAGTAAACTGTTATCAAAAATTAGGATGATTATATAGAACCAATTAATTTTGATATAAGAAATGGAATAATAAAACTATGATAATTAATAATATGAAGAAAATAATTCTCTTACTATTTCTACTCTCAGGATTTGTCTTTGGAGCTGAAGGAAGCGCTCCTCACCTTAATGGAGCTGATCTATCAATATTTTGGGTTTTCCCTTTCGCGGGTATACTTTTATCCATCGCAGTTTTTCCGCTAGTTGCACCAGATTTTTGGCATCATAATTTTGGGAAAATTTCTACATTTTGGGCAATATTATTTATTATTCCTTTCCTATTGAAAGTAGGATTTACTATAACACTCTATGAATTACTACATGTTGGATTGTTAGAGTATTTGCCATTTATCATATTATTGTTAGCATTATTTACTATTTCTGGCGGAGTTCAACTTACGGGGGCACTTGTTGGAACACCTATTGTTAACACAGGTATTATTCTTATTGGAACAATACTTGCAAGTTGGATGGGTACAACTGGAGCAGCTATGTTGCTTATCAGGCCACTAATCCGAGCAAATAAAAATCGAGCCAATAAAGTTCATGTGATTGTTTTCTTTATTTTTCTTGTTGCTAATATTGGTGGTTCTCTAACTCCCTTAGGTGATCCACCTCTATTTTTAGGTTTTTTGAAAGGTGTGAACTTCTTTTGGACTACATCTGCAATGATGGTACCCATGTTATTTATGGCAGTTGCACTGTTGATCATATTTTTTGTTTTTGATTCTTATTTATTTAAAAAGGAAAATATTAAAATAGAAAAAAATGACATTAAGATTGGCATTGAAGGTTCATTTAATCTATTATTGCTCTTAGGTGTAATTGCTTCAGTCTTATTAAGTGGATTTTGGAAACCACATATTGAATTTGAAGTTTTCCATGTTCATGTTGAATTACAAAATGTTATTCGTGATATCCTATTATTATCTCTTACAATGGCTAGTTGGAAACTTACTTCTTCAAAAATCAGGGAAGCGAATGAGTACACTTGGTTTCCAATCGTTGAGGTAGCAAAATTATTCGCTGGTATTTTTGTAACCATTATACCGGCTATAGCTATTTTGAAGGCAGGAACTTCTGGAGCTCTAGGTGCTGTGATTAATTCTGTTTCCAATGAATCAGGGCCAATCAATTACATGTATTTTTGGGCTACAGGTATATTGTCAAGTTTTTTAGATAATGCACCTACATATTTAGTTTTCTTTAATACTGCTGGTGGAGACCCCATTCAATTAATGGGTGATCTATCTCAAACTCTTTTAGCAATATCCGCAGGGGCAGTTTTTATGGGTGCAAATACATATATAGGAAATGCACCAAATTTTATGGTTAAATCTATTTCAGAATCATCAGGCATAGAGATGCCATCTTTTTTTGGATATCTATTTAAATGGTCTTTGCCGATTCTTTTTCCATTATTTATAGTAGTAACTTTTCTTTTCTTTTAGTTTATGGGAAGAATTTCAAAAGTAACAACTAAAACCGGCGATAAAGGTGAAACAGGGTTAGGGGATGGCTCTCGCGTATCTAAATCTCACCCTCTTATTCGGCTTTTAGGTGAAATTGATGAATTAAATTCATATTTGGGACGAGCTATTGCATCTTGTAATAAAGATACGATAATCGTTGAACTTCAGTCCATTCAGCAAGATCTTTTTAATATAGGTGGTGAAGTTTCCATGCCTAAAACTGAAATTAATTTATTGACTAAAGATAGAATTTCTTTTTTAGAAGATCGTATTGCTAAACTCAATGAACAGCTTCCTCCTCTAGAGGAGTTTATTTTGCCAGGAGGTGATGAGTTTTGTTCAAGAATCCATGTTTTGAGAGCTGTTTGTAGACGGGTAGAAAGGTATTGTGTAGAGGTAATGGAAGAAGGTTTAAAAATTAGATATTGGTTACTCTATTTAAATCGATTGAGTGATTATTTTTTTGTGTTATCTAGATACTATTCTTTGGAAGATGGTGAGGATGAAATCCTTTGGAATCGAAATAAATAATCCTTTCTATATTTAGTTTTATTCTCTAAAAATATCCTAAATTCTTTGTCGCACTAGATTAAGATAATGTTGGATTGGAAACCACTATATAAACAAATTAAATCTTCAGAAAGAATTTTGCTTTCTACGCATGAGAATCCTGATGGAGATGGATTGGGTAGTGCTTATGCTATGTATCATTATTTAAATAACCTGAAGAAAGATTGTCGAATTGTTCATATTTCTGAATTGCCTTCAGAGTATATGTTTTTTAATAATGATAATGTAATTGAAACCTATGATCCACAAAATCATGATACTTGGATATCAAAAATTGATTTGGCATTAATTTTTGATGTAGGTGATTTTCGGCGTTTAAGAGACATAGGTGAAGTACTTACAAATAATAGAAAACATGTAGTTAATATTGATCACCATCCTGACCTTAGTGATGGTAGATTCACAGATAACTTCATTAATGTAGATGCCGCTGCAACTGGTGAAATGGTGTATGATTTTTTAAAATCAAATAATGTTAAGTTAACCAAATTTATGGCTGAGGGAATCTATACAGCTGTAATGACTGATACAGGTTCATTCTGTTATAGTAATACAAATCAGAAATGTCATCAAATCGCAATTGAATCTATAGATCTAGGTGTAAATACATCTAAAATTTATCAAACTGTATATGAAAACCGATCTCCAGCTCAAGTTGCACTACTTGGTGAAATTTTAAATAATTTGGGCTATGATTTGGACGGTGAATTAGCATGGTTTTCAATTAGCCAAGAAATGATGTCCAAAGTTGGTGCGACGAAAAAAGATGTAGATGGATTTACTGATTTTGTTCGATCCATAAGAGGGGTTGAAGTTGCAATAATGTTTTTTGAACTTAATTCAAAAACAACACGAATTAATTTTCGATCAAAAGGTAAATATGTGATTAATGATATTGCCAAATTTTTTGATGGGGGAGGACATAAATTTGCTTCTGGAGCTTTAGCAAAAAAAGAGCTCTCTGAAATTGTTTCAGAAGTTTTGGAAAAGACAAAATCATCAATTATTTCTCAAAATGGACTAATGAAATGAAGATTTTTTTAGCAAAGGATGCTGGTTACTGTTTTGGCGTACGTGATGCTGTTAATTTAGCATATGAAAGTGCTGAAAAGTATGGAGAGATATATATGCTTGGAGATATTGTACATAATGAAAACGTTATAAATGATTTAAATCAAGCTGGAGCTAAAGTAGTTGGCAGTTTAGATGAGGTCCCTGATGGAAAACCAATATTGTTTAGAGCCCATGGAACTCCTGAAGAAACTTGGGAGGACGTAGAGACAAAAACTGTAAATATTATTGATGCTACCTGCCCATTAGTTAAAGAAATTCATGATGAGGTTAAAAAATTATCTAATGAAGGAAGAAAAATAATAATTATTGGAGATCATAATCATGATGAAGTCGTAGGTATAGCTAGCCAAGTAAGTGATGCAATAGTTATTTCAAATACCAATGAAGCAACTAAATTAAGAAAAATGAAACGTGCTGGAGTAGTCACTCAATCAACTCAAACTATTGAAAACGTTCAAGCAATTGTAAATATCCTTATGACAAAAGTGTACGATTTAAACTTTGTAAATACAATTTGCTTTCCTACTAAGAGAAACCAGAACCAAATTAAAGAGTTGGCCAAGCAATGCGATGTAATGATTGTAATTGGTTCATTTAAAAGTGCGAATTCAAAACGATTAACGTTATTAGCTCAAGAAATAAATAATAAATCTTTTCAGGTTACTTGCGCTGATGAGCTTGAGCCAAAATGGTTTGATGGTGCTAAGACAGTCGGCCTATCGGCGGGCGCCAGTACACCTGACAATATTATTAATGATGTCTTAAAAAAGCTCAAAAGAATAAATAAAAATTCTAAGGAGATGATTTATGGCTAAAAAAGGTTCATTTGAAGTTAAAGTTGGATTAGCTGAAATGCTAAAAGGCGGGGTGATAATGGATGTCATGAATGCGGATCAAGCAAAAATTTCTGAAGATGCGGGAGCAGTTGCTGTCATGGCTTTAGAACGAATACCTTCTGAAATAAGAAAGCACGGTGGGATTTCGCGAGCAAGCGATCCACAAATGATTAAAGATATTCAAAGCTCAGTATCAATTCCAGTAATGGCAAAGGTAAGGATTGGTCATTTTGCAGAAGCTCAAATACTTGAAGCATTAGAAGTTGATTTTGTTGATGAGAGCGAAGTCTTAACTCCTGCGGATGAACATAACCATATTTGGAAACATGATTTTAAAGTACCATTCGTATGTGGATGTAGAAACTTGGGTGAAGCACTAAGGCGTGTTGGTGAAGGCGCAGCGATGATACGAACCAAAGGGGAAGCTGGCAGTGGGAATATTGTTGAAGCAGTACGGCATATGCGTCAAGTTCAGAGTGATATAAAAAAATTAACCGTTATGAACCAAGATGAACTAATGGCTGTGGCAAAAGATATGGGAGCTCCATTTACGCTAGTAGAACAAGTAGCAAAATTAGGGAAGCTTCCGGTGCCAAATTTTGCAGCAGGTGGCATTGCAACCCCTGCAGATGCATCTTTAATGATGCAGTTGGGCGCAGAAACTGTATTTGTAGGGTCTGGTATTTTTGCCAGTGAAGATCCAGCTCCCCGCGCAAAAGCGATTGTTGATTCTGTTGCATATTATAAAGATGCGGCAAAATTAGTAGAGATTTCTACTGGTTTAAAATCAGCGATGAAAGGCTTGGATATGTCAGAAATCCCTGAAGGTGAACGCTTGCAAGAAAGAGGATGGTAGTTAATAGAAATTACGTATGATTGGTGTCCTCGCACTTCAAGGAGATTATTCAAAGCACCTCGAGATATTAGAGAAATTAAAAATATCTTCGTGTGAGATTCGCTATCCTCACCAATTGAATGAGATTAATGGTCTCATAATTCCTGGAGGGGAATCAACAACAATGACTGATTTAATTGAACGCAATGACCTGCATAACAATATTATTACATTTTCTAATAAAAATCCAATTCTTGGAACATGTGCCGGATTAATTATGATGTCAAGATCTGTAAATGACACTAGAGTGAAATCATTAAATATTCTAGATATTGAAGTGGATCGAAATGCGTATGGGCGACAAGTAAATTCATTTAGAGATGAATTATCTGTTTCAATTAGTGGAAAAGTTGAAAATATATCTGCAACCTTTATTAGAGCACCTAAGATAAATCGTATGGGCAGAGACATTGAAATAATTTCTAGTTACAATAATGAACCAGTTGCTATTAAGCAGGGAATTCATGTGGGATTAGCGTTTCATCCTGAGTTAGATGGGATCACTCTATTCCACGAATATACTTTTGTAAAACAGTTTAATGAGAAATCGCATGCGGCTTAAGTTATTGTCAAAAATTAAATCACCAGCTGATATTAGAAATTTTTCAAGGGAACAGTTGCAACAGTTGGTAGATGAGCTACGTCAGTATACTATTGAGACTATTAGTCAGATAGGTGGCCATCTTGCTCCAACATTGGGAGTAGTTGAACTCACGGTTGCTTTACATAAAGTTTTTAAGACCCCTTCAGATAAAATTGTTTGGGATGTTGGGCATCAAGGTTATGCGCACAAAATATTAACAGGACGCTTTGATGAATTTTCAACAATAAGACAATTTGGGGGGCTAAGTGGATTTTTAAAACGTTCTGAAAGTGATTATGATGTATTTGGAGCAGGGCACGCTTCAACTTCTATCTCAGCAGCTACCGGCATCGCTCAATCGCGAAATCACTCTGGTAAAAACTTTCGTGTTGTTTCAGTTATAGGTGACGGATCTATGACCGGTGGGCTAGCATTTGAGGCACTGAATAATGCAGGTGCTTTAAAAACCCCAATGATCGTTGTTCTGAATGATAATAAAATGTCAATTAGTCCTAATGTAGGTGCATTAAATACATATTTGACAAAAATTGTTACCAATCCAGTTTATAATCATATAAGGGAAGAAATTTGGAATCTTTCAGGTAAGTTGCCATTTGGAAAAAGTAAGGCACGAACAATGCTACATCGGATTGAAGAAAGCCTAAAATCACTATTAGTCCCTGGAATGCTTTTTGAAGAGCTTGGTTTTCGATATATTGGTCCTATTGATGGACATAACCTAAATGATTTGATTGATACCTTTGAAAAAATCAAAGATGTAAGATCACCCATGCTTTTGCATGTCCTAACAAAAAAAGGAAAAGGTATGGCTAACTTGGATGCAGATGAATATCAAGCTGATGCTGTTAAATATCATGCTGTGAAGCCAAATGGTAAAGTTTCCACAAAAAAAGTTGATAGCGTACCTGTATTTCAAGATGTTTTTGGTTATCTTGTATGCGAAGTGGCAAAAAATCGCAATGATACGGTTTGTATTACTGCTGCTATGAGAGAGGGTACGGGCTTGGTTAATTATGCCAAAGAATTTCCTGAGCGATACTATGATGTTGGTATCGCCGAAGGTCATGCTGTGACATTTGCTGCTGGTTTAGCGACACAAAATATTCGTCCAATTGTTGCAATCTATTCAACATTTTTGCAAAGAGCTTTTGATCATATTATTCATGATGCTGCAATTCAACATTTACCAGTTGTTTTTTGTATGGATCGCGCCGGAATAGCTGGTGAAGATGGGCCAACACATCATGGGGCATTAGATATCGCTTATTTGAAATGTATTCAAGATATGATAGTCGCTGCACCTAAAGATGGCAATGAATTTCGTAATTTGTTATATACGGGGTTAGACTATAAAGATGGGCCTTTTGCTATCCGCTATCCAAAAGCTTCTTCTATTGAGTTTGATAAATTAGGACAGGCTGAATTACTTCCAATTGGAAGTTGGGAAGTACTTAGGAAAGGTGAAAATACAGTTATACTTGCTGTTGGCCCACAGGGTTATGATGCATTAAATGCTGCTGAACATTTGACGCATCAAGGATTTAATTGTGAAGTTGTTAATTGTAGATTTATCAAACCTATGGATATAGATTATTTAAATAATGTTATTGAACGATTCAATAAAGTTATTACCATAGAAGAGGGTGTTTCTACAGGAGGCTTTGGTGAGAGTGTGGCAGCATTTCTATCTCGCAATGGTTTTAAAGGGGATATTAAAACTATCGCATTACCAGATAAATTTGTCGAGCATGGACCAAGACAATTACTTTTAGATAAATACGGTGTAAATCAAGAAGGGATTGAATCTTTATTTTCTATTAAAGATTCAACTGCCAAACTTGTAGATCTGGAAAATACATAATGAATTCTGTTGTTCTTGTATTCATTGGATTTACGGTTTTTTTTCTGGGATACAAATTTTATTCCCGTTATTTAGCCAACCAAATCTATAATCTTAATGATGATCAAACAGTTTTGCCTTCAGCATCATTTGAAGATGGTATTGATTATATCCCAACAAAAAAACATATATTGTTTGGTCATCACTTTACATCAATTGCGGGTGCTGCACCTATAATCGGACCGTGTGTCGCTGCCTATTGGGGTTGGTTACCCGCTTTACTTTGGATATTAATTGGAACTGTATTTATGGGGGCAGCTCATGATTTTGGAGCTTTGGTTACTAGTGTAAAAGAAAAGGGTCGTAGTATCGCAGATATAGCTTCCTCAACTATAAGCAATCGTGCAAGGATAATGTTTTTAATATTTGTTATTTTATTAGTGTGGCTAGTATTAGCAGTATTTGCAATGGCAATAGCTGACCTTTTCGTAAGCGTTCCAACCTCAGTAATTCCAATTAACGTTCAAATTATTATTGCTATTACAATGGGTTTTTTGCTTTATAAAAAGAAAATTGATAGTTTTATTCCATCGTTGATTGCTCTTGGACTTCTGTATTTTTTTGTTTGGGTAGGTACTACCTCACCCGTTGATTTTACTGATACAATGCCAATTCAAAATGCTAAGAATCTTTGGATTATTTTATTATTTATTTATTCGGCTATTGCAAGTTTGCTTCCTGTATGGACTCTACTGCAGCCTAGGGATTATATTAATAGTCATCAGTTATTTGTGGGACTCGGTTTACTATTCTTAGGCATTTTTGTTGCTCATCCTTCTGTCGATGCTCCAGCGATTCGCTCTCTATCTGATCCTGGAACGCCTAGTTTATTTCCATTGCTTTTTGTAACTATTGCATGTGGTGCAATAAGTGGTTTTCACGGCCTAGTTGCTTCAGGAACCTCTTCAAAACAATTAGAAAAATTATCGGATTCAAGGATGATTGGCTATGGGGGAATGATTGGAGAAGGAACATTAGCATTAGTATCGATGATTACTGCAGTCGCAGGAATTTCTCTAGTAGGGCAAACTAATCTACCCGCTGTAGGGCCAGTATCTGATTTAAATTGGTCAGTATATTATGATACTTGGGCTCATGCAAGTAGTAATAAAGCTAGTGCATTTGTCCTTGGTGGAGGCGCATTACTTACATCTATTGGATTATCTGAACCATTGGCAAATACATTAATGGCTGTTTTGGTTATTTCATTTGCAGCAACAACTTTAGATACGGCTACAAGAATTCAAAGGTTTATTTTGAATGAATTTGGAAAAGCAACAGAAGTTGAGATTTTGTCAAATCGATATATTGCAACATTGATTGCAATTATTCCTGCAGTACTAATGGCTTTTTGGAACATTACAGATCCTGGATCTGGTGTTATAAGGCAAGCAGGTTGGGTACTATGGCCAATTTTTGGTGCAAGCAATCAAATGTTAGCTGCTCTGACTCTTATGGTTTTGACACTCTATTATTGGCAAAAAAAGAAACCAATTCTTCCTTTATTAATACCAATGTTGGTAATTATGGCGGTTACTCTTTCAGCTTTATTGACAAACGCCGTGAAATTTTATGGTGTAAATGGAACTTTATTTATTTTAAACCTTATATTGATTACGTTGATATTTTGGATGATATATGAGGGGTTTAATAAAGTATTAGAAATACGTAGAAAGCGGTAATTTTAGTCTTAGGTTTTCTGATGACAAAACAGTTAGAACTATTTAAAAAATCTAAAAAACGATGGGAAGATGATTTTAATTCATCTACATCAAGAGAATATAGTTTTGATACAATTAGCGGTGAGCCTGTTGATCCACTCTATGTTCCAGAAAATCCGAATGATGACTTTCTGGATAAATTAGGATTCCCAGGTCAATTTCCCTATACAAGGGGAGTGCATGCAAATATGTATAGAGGAAAGTTATGGACTAAAAGGCAATTTTCAGGTTTTGGTACACCTGAAGAAACCAATGCTCGATATCATTCATTGCTAGAAAAAGGACTCACAGGGCTATCCGTAGCTTATGATATGCCGACCCTTATGGGGTATGACCCTGACCATCCCTGGTCTGAGGGGGAAGTTGGAAAGTGTGGTGTATCAGTTGCATCCATTAAAGATATGGAAAAATTATTTAAGGATATTGATTTAGGAAAAATATCTGTTTCACAAACTATTAATGGACCAGCAGTAATTCTATTAGCCTTTTATATTGCAGTCGCTGAGAATCAAAAAGTACCATTAAAGAACTTAACGGGTACGTTACAAAATGATATATTAAAAGAATTTATTGCTCAGAAAGAGTGGATTTTCCCTCCCGAACAATCAATGAGAGTGATTACAGATATGATGAAGTTTTGTACAAAACACTTGCCAAGATATAATACAATCTCTATTTCTGGATACCATATTAGAGAAGCAGGCTCAACAGCTGCCCAAGAACTAGCTTTTACATTGGCGAATGGATTTACATACGTGGAATATGCTATGAAAGCGGGTATAGATATAGATGCGTTTGCTCCTCGACTTTCTTATTTTTTTAATTCTCATATGGATTTCTTTGAGGAAATAGCGAAATATCGTGCAGCTCGACGAATTTGGGCACTTCGTATGAAAAATAAATATGGGGCAAAAGATCCACGATCTTTGAAATTAAGATTTCATGCTCAAACAGCTGGTTGTTCTCTGACTGCACAGCAACCTGAGAATAATATTGCTAGAACGGGGTTTCAGGCACTAGCTGCCGTACTTGGAGGAACTCAATCTCTTCATACAAATTCTATGGATGAGACCTTAGCTTTACCATCAGAAAAAGCGGCTGAAATTGCACTTAGGACTCAACAATTAATTGCTTTTGAAACTGGCGTAGCAAACGTTGCTGACCCTTTGGGTGGCTCATGGTACGTTGAGGAACTAACCAACCAAATCGAATCTAAAGCAGAAAAGTATTTTCAAGAAATAGAAGATTTAGGGGGTGTGATTCCTGCAATTGAAAAAGGCTATTTTCAACTTGAGATTGCCCAAGCTGCTTCAGATTATCAACAAAAAATTGATAAAAAAGAATTTATCCATGTAGGTGTTAATGAATTTGTTCAAGAAAATGAAGAAATAGAAATTCCAATATTAGAGATTGGTAATGATGCTGAAAAATTACAAAAAGATGCATTGATTCAATTGAGATCTGATAGAGATGAGAACTCTGTTCAATTAGCTTTAAAAAAAATAAGTGAAGCATGTAGAAATGGTGATAATATTATGATTCCTATTATTGATGCTTCTAAAAAATTAGCAACGATGGGTGAGATCGTAATTGCAATGAAAGCAGAATTTGGAGAATGGCAAGAAACAGCAGTTTTTTAGTTTATTAAACTTAGAGATACAATGAAAAACAAAAAATTTACTTTATTAATTATTGGTGTTGTTGCAGTTACTGGATTTTGGATTAGTTGGGTTTCCTACAACCCTTCTGATGAAAAGGCCATGGCAACATTTGTTTCTGTTAATGAATTAATGAATAACAATATTAACAAACGGATTAAACTAGGCGGTCTAGTAAAAGATGGCTCTATTGTAATTTCAGAAACAAACCAACTAGAATGCAATTTTATTTTAAAAGAAGGTTCTTCCGAATTATATGTTAAATATGGCAGAACACGACCAGATCTATTTAAAGATGGTGCAGAAGTCATTGTTGCTGGCCAATATAATAATGGTGTTTTTTATGCTGATGAGCTTCAAACTAAATGTGCATCTCGTTATGAAGGTGATTTAAGAAATGAGAGCAGTTATAACTTAACCGAAGTTCAACAATGACTCCAGTAGCAGGCGGAGTGGCCCTATCTCTAGCTTTTGGATTTGGTCTACTAACTGTATTTACATTATTAATTTATACTAAAAATCAGGATCAGCGATTATTTTTAGTAGGTCAAAGATTGGCCCTAGGAGTTTCTTTTTTTATTTTTTTAGCAACATTTATACTGAGCTATCAGTTAATTATCAGTAATTTTGATGTAGATTATGTTGCTCGATATACAAGTATAGAGACCCCTTTTATCTATAAAATTTCAGCTCTTTGGGCTGGGCAATCTGGGTCTTTGTTATTTTGGCTTTTTATTCTTTCTATTTTTTCTACTATTACAATTCTACAAAACCAGTATAAGCATCATGAACTTATGCCTTGGGTAATCATATCGTTAACAGTTACCCAAATTTTCTTTTTAATTCTAACTAATTATGTAACTAATCCTTTTAAGCCAACTGAAGCAGACTTTATTGTGGCAAATGGTAATGGTTTGAATCCTTTGCTTCAAAACATAACTATGGCAATTCATCCACCCACTCTCTACTTAGGTTATGTCGGGTTTTCCGTTCCATTTGCATTTGCTTTTTCTGCATTAGTTAATCGTGATACAAGCCCATTATGGATTCAGAGTATTCGCCGATGGACATTAGTAGCTTGGTTATTTTTAAGTATGGGGATTATTTTGGGCGGTTGGTGGGCATACCAAGAATTAGGATGGGGAGGATATTGGGCTTGGGATCCAGTAGAGAATGCAAGCTTTATGCCATGGTTAACTGCAACTGCATTTCTTCATTCAATTATTATTCAAGAGAAGAAAGATATGCTAAGGCTATGGAATATGGTCTTAATTATATTAACATTTACGCTCTGTATTTTTGGTACATTTTTAACAAGATCTGGTGTAATGAGTTCTGTGCATTCATTTACAGAATCATCTCTTGGACCAATTTTTTTATCCTTCGTCTTTTTTATTATGATAGCTTCTTTTGGCCTTATGTATAGTAGGCTGGATGATCTAAAATCTCCGAAAAAAATTGAATCTTTTACTTCACGTGAAAGCGGGTTTCTTTTCAACAATATGATTTTTGTTGTTTTATGTTTTGCTGTTTTATGGGGAACTTTATTTCCGGTGATCTCTGAAGCCATTAGAGGGACTAAAATAACTGTTGGTGCACCATTTTTTAATCAAATTAATACCCCAATAGGTCTAATTCTATTAGGATTAACTGGTATTGGACCTCTTCTCGCTTGGCGTAGAACTGGGTCAAAAAATCTCATTAGAAAATTCACTCTCCCTATTATTATATTTTTTATTTCTATTGTTTCATTTTTATTGATTGGATATAAAGGATATGTAGTGATTTCATTTAGTTTGTGTGTTTTTGTAACTACAGCAATTATATCAGAATTCTATCTAGGAATTCGTGTAAGAAAAAATAAGTTCAAGGAGTCATTACATAGTGCTTTAATTAATATGATTAGTAAGAATCGCTCTCGATATGGCGGATATATAGTTCATTTGGGTATAGTTTTTATGTTTGTTGGTTTTACGGGACATGCTTTTGATAGAGAAAAAGAATTTAGCTTGCAAGTTGGTCAAGTTGAACATCTTGCAGGTTACGAGTTTGAACTTGTGAACCTTTCAGAATCTGAACGCCCTAATCATTATGCATGGATAAGTAAACTTAGGGTAACAGACCACCAGGGTCAATTCGTAACAAATCTTTATCCCGAAAAAAGAGTATATTTTCACAATAACCCAGATATTAATCGTAGACAGCCTCATAGTGAATTAGATATTTATTCAGAACTGAATAAGGATATATATTCAATATTCTCTTCAATAGATAATCAAAAACAAATCGCATTTCTTAAAATAATGATCAACCCATTAGTAAGATGGGTTTGGATAGGTGGATATATTCTAGTATTTGGAACTTTAATAGCTCTTTGGCCAAGGAAAGAAGAATAATGGAAATTTTAAGAGATTATGGTCTAATATTTATTCCTTTTGCTCTATCTATTCTATACGTAATTGAACCACTATTCATGTCAAAATTAGCTAATAGTTATGAAAGTGAAGATCAAAAATCTTTAAAAAGAAAAAAAATAATGTTGTATCGACAGATTAAAGAACTTGAAATGGAATATGATATTGGAAATATTAATAATAAAGATTTTACTAAAATGAGAATTGAGCTTAAAAAGGAAGTCTCCGCAATAATTGCTCAGCTTAAATCAAAGTAGTGCTCTCGGTACAAAATATCTCCAAAGCGTTTAATCGCAAAAAAATATTAAAGAATATATCATTCTCACAAAAAGAAGGTGAATCTATTGTTTTTATGGGTAGGAATGGTGCAGGGAAATCTACTCTATTTAGGATTATCGCCCGCTTAATGACCTATGATAATGGTTCAATTATATTTCAAGGAAAAAACCTATTAAAGGTAAAGCCTATCCATAGTAGTAAATTATTTTATTTAGGTCACTCTCCAGGTATGTATCATCCTTTCTCTGCAATAGAAAACTTAAACTTTTTACTTAGTCTTAGAAAAATTTACAAGGATCAATCAGAAATACTTGATGTTTTAGACCAATTTGGATTAATGGAATCCGCTAACGAGCCCATTGGAGTTTATTCAGAAGGTATGCTTCAAAGATTAAAAATTGTATGTGCTCAATTAATGGATTGGGATATGATTTTGATAGATGAACCATTTTCTAATTTAGATAAAGATGGTTTAGATTTAGTTCAAAAACATATATCCTTTTGGAGAAGTCAGAATAAAACTATTTCAATGATACTCCATAACAAAAATCATGCTGAAAATTTTTGTGATAGAATCTTAACACTTGAATCTGGAATTATTAAATAAATCTGATGTTTTTAGTATTATTAAAAAAAGAGCTATTTATTGAGTTACGATCAAAAGAATTAATCTTATCAATGGTGGTTTTTGGGATTGCTATTGTATTAGCATTTTCATTTTCATCTAATTTATCTAGGGCAGTGGTAATTAACTATGCATCTGGAATGTTTTGGATAACAATTCTATTTGTTTCCGCATTAGGAGTTCATCGTTCATTTGCTTATGAAAAAGAGTATGATGCATTTTCGATGCTTGTTACAGCTCCAATTGATCGAGGTTTAATCTTTTTGGCAAAATGGGTGAGTGGATTTATTTATCTTACACTAATGGAAATATTAATTATTTTTCCATTTTTCAAATTTTTAATGATAGACTACCCTTCAAATATATTAATAGCTATCAGTACAACTTTGTTTATTAATTTAGGAATTATGGCTGTGGCTAATTTAGTATCTGGAATAGCAATGAGATCGAATCTAAGTGAAATATTACTACCCATATTGTTTTTCCCATTAGTATCACCTATTATAATTGCTGCAACAAAAATTTCTACATCAGTTATGTTAAATGATTCATATGTGCTATGGGAAATATGGGTATTAATTGTTGGATCAATTATTATAATTTCAGGGCTTGCTGGATATGTTTTATTTGATTATTTAGTAGAAGAATAATGACTAATTACTTTCAAAAGAAAAATAACCAATGGTCCATTTTGGTTATAATTATTTTATCTATTATTAATATACTTAACATTGTATATAATACACCCATGGTGCCAGATCAACATTGGGCACAGAAAATATTTTATGTGCATGTCCCTTCCGCTTGGATAGGTTTCCTCTCGTATTTCATAGTTATGATATCTGGTTTTATGTATTTAACTAGTCGTGATAATAAATGGGATAATATTGGACTTGCAGCTTCTGAAATTGGAACATTTTTTATGGCATTAGTATTGATTACAGGTCCTATATGGGCTACTCCCATTTGGGGTCAACCTTGGGTATGGGAGCCTCGTTTGGTAACAACATTAATCCTATTCCTTATTTACATCGGTTATTTTATGATAAGGGCATATGGAGGTTATATAGAAAGAATGAAACGTAATGCTGCTGCTTTAGGTATTGTAGCTTTTATAAATGTACCAATTATCTTTTTGTCGGTGCAGTTTTGGTCGCCAGAGATCCAATCTCATCCGCAAGTCGAAATGGCTGAACAACCATCAGAAATACTATCTCCATTTATTTTTTCACTCATTGTCTTTACAATGCTTTATACAGTAATGATCCGATATCGAGTTTATGTGATAAATCTCAACAATGGTATGAATGAAGATGTATAACTTCTTTGGCTATTTTATTTCGGTTTATGTGATTGTTTTTGGATTAATTATTTTATGGTTTATTATTCAATTTCGATCTGAAAATAGATTTTTATTAAAAAAATATGATAATGATAAAGGGATGAATTAATGACTAATCGTAAAATTATACATGTAGTGGGTACTGGTACTATTGGGGAACCATTAATAGGTTTATTATGTGATTATAGGGAGCAGTTAGGTATCGATGAAATTAGTTTCAATAAAAATTCAGCGCTTCGCAGTGATCGCTCAAAAGTAATGAGTTTATTAAAGCGTGGTGCAAATCTAGCTGTAAATGAAGATAAAGTAGATGATTTTAAAAAGCTAGGTATGGATCCAAAATTAGAAAGTAAAGATGCTATTTCTAGAGCAACAGCTGTAATTGACTGCACACCATCCGGAGTTGGTCATAAAAACAAAGAATTATATTATAAACAATTCTCCAATAAAGTTAATGGATTTATGGCTCAGGGTAGTGAAGATGGTTTTGGAGTAAAGTACGCTAGAAACATTAATGATTCGGTAATAAAAGACGATGATAATTGCCAATTTATTCAAGTTGTATCTTGCAATACGCATAATATTGCATGTATTACTAATACTCTTGCTATTGATGGTTTTGGGCCAGAAAACCTACAAGAAGGACGTTTCGTTTGTGTTAGACGAGCCAATGACACGAGCCAAAGTAGTGGCTATATAGCGGCTCCTTCCGTAGGAAAACACTCTGATGAAAAGTTCGGATCTCATCATGCGAAAGATGCATCAGAATTATTTGCGACTCTAGGCTATGAATTGGATTTGTTTTCTTCAGCAATGAAAATAAATAGTCAATATATGCATGTACTTTGGTTTGCTTTAAAAACAGAAGCACCTACTAGTCGTAATGAAGTAATTGAGAAATTAGAGGCTAATAAACTAGTAGCTACTACATCTAAAGATATGACTTCTACGGTATTTTCATTTGGTAGGGATCATGGTCATTTTGGGAGAATTTTAAATCAAACAGTTGTTGTTGAGCAATCAATACATGTAAAAAACAAGCATGAGATATATGGTTTTTGTTTCACGCCTCAAGATGGTAACTCAATCCTCAGTAGTATTTCCGCTGCTGAAAGGTTTTTATATCCTCATTCTTATGAAGATAAGATAACATGTCTTGATGAGCTCTTTTTCAATGAAATTTGAAGTTATCGATTAAAACAATTGTTACTGGACCTTTTCAAGAAAATACATATCTTTTAATTGATAAGTTATCTGATAAGTGTATATTGTTTGATCCTGGCGATGAAGGGCAGAAGATAATTAATTATATAAATGAAAACGATTTGATACCGATTGCTATAATTAATACTCATGCACACTTAGATCATATTGGTGCTATAGCAGAAATCAAAGAAAAATACTCGATTCCTTTTTATTTGCATGTTGATGAAAAGCCTATTTTAGATTCTTTTCCCATTGCATGTAGAATGTATGGAATTAAAAAAGGAAAGTCACCGTCTGTTGACAAATGGATTAATTCAAGCGGCGATTTAGTAATCGGTCCATTTAAATTATCCATCATTGAAACTCCCGGTCATACTCCTGGTGGTTGTAGTTATCTAATTAATAATGTTATTTTTGTAGGAGATACATTATTCAAAGGATCTATTGGAAGAACGGATTTACCTGGTGGAGACAGGAAAGTCCTTGATGAGTCTTTAATAAAATTAATGAAAACTTTAAGTCCAAAGACTACAGTATACTCGGGGCATGGACCATTAACATCCATTAGTACTGAGAAAACAAATAATCCATTTTTGATTCCATTGCAAAATCAATTAGGTTAACTTTTTATTTATTAATTGGAATTATTGGGTGTTTTAATTTTTAAATTCTGATATAGTATGAATATTTCAACAAAATTAGATGAATACAATAATCAAGGAAAAACATTTTATAGTTTTGAGTTTTTCCCACCCAAAACTGATTTTGGTTTAGATAATCTTTATAGTCGAATAGATAGAATGGCCTCATTAGGCCCTGCATATATTGATATCACTTGGGGCGCTGGTGGATCCACCGCAGATAAGACTTTTGAAATGAGCAAAACTATTCAAAAATACTTTGGACTAGACGTAATGATGCATCTGACTTGTACAAATATGCCCAGTGATTCAATAAAGAAGATTCTTTCAGATGCTCAAAAAAATAATATCTCAAATATTTTGGCATTAAGAGGTGATCCTCCTGATGGCAGTAGTGCGTGGAAAAAAAATGATTCGGGATTTAATTATGGTGCTGATCTCGTAAAGTTTATTAGAAAAGAGCATGGTAATAACTTTTTTTTAGGTGTTGGCGCCTATCCAGAGACTCATCAAGAACAAAAAAATGCAGATTTAGATATATCTTATTTAAAAGAAAAAGTTGATGCTGGTGCAGATATTATTGTAACTCAATTATTTTATGATGTGAAAAATTTTTTATTATTCCGAGATAAATGCTCTCAAGCTGGGATTAATATTCCTATTATACCTGGGATTATGCCGATTCACAATTATGCTCGTTTTATAAAGTTTACTCAATTTTGCAAAGTTAGTATCCCCAATTCAGTATCTGACGCACTTGAATTAATAAAGAATGATGATTCAAGTGTAATTGATTATGGTATTGAACAAGCATCTAATATGTGCGAAAAACTAATTGAAGAGGGTGTCCCAGGATTGCATTTTTATACACTAAATCTAGAACATTCTGTAACCGAAATATTATCGACACTTGACCTTGTATCAACACATAAATCGAATAGAGTATTGCCTTGGAGACAGTCTACGCTTGATCAAAGAAAATTATCTGAAGATGTTAGACCAATATTTTGGAGCAATCGTCCCGTAAGTTATTTAACTAGAACAGAGACTTGGGATGATTTTCCTAATGGTAGGTGGGGTGATATATCAAGCCCAACTTTTGGAGAGCTTAACCAATATCATGCTATCAGAGCGGGATCACAAAGTGATAAAGTTAAAGCTAGAAGGAGAAAGCTTTGGGGAGAGCCAATATCAATAAAGGAAATTTCAGATGTATTTGTATCTTTCTGTAAAGGTAAAATAAATAGTTTGCCTTGGTGTGAGACTCCTTTGGCTATTGAGAGCAAACAAATATTGGATGATTTAGTGGCACTTAATCAAGAAGGTTATTTCACTATTAATTCACAACCAAAAGTAGGCGGGTTACCTTCAGAAGATCCTAATTTTGGATGGGGAGCAAAAGGCGGGAAAGTTTTTCAAAAAGCATATTTAGAATTTTTTACTTCAAAAGATAATCTTGATAGATTGGTTCTAAGATTGGATGAATTAAATGATATTTCTTACCAAGCTCTTAGCTTTGACGGCGATTTAATTTCGAATTTATCAGAAAATAACGTAAATGCTGTAACATGGGGTGTTTTCCCAGGGCAAGGAATATTACAACCTACTATTGTCGATGCACGATCATTTTTGATATGGAAGGATGAGGCATTTGGATTGTGGATAAATGATTGGGCTAGTATCTATAAAACGAATTCGGATTCATATAATCTTTTACATCAAATTCATGACACTCACTACTTGGTGAATATTGTAGATAACGATTTTATTGATGGAAATATGATTAAACATATTCTCGAAAAATAATAATGAAATCATTAAACTTTTTTTCTTTTTATAATAAAATATCAGAATTCTTATCAACAGAAAAACGCTTGTTAATAGCAATTTCTGGAGGAATGGATTCTATGACTTTGCTCCACCTATGTTTAGGATTAAGGCCAAATCATAAATTGTTTGGTGTCCACGTTAACCATGGACTACGATCTAAATCAAATTCTGAACAAAAATTTATTGAGAGATTATTTAAGAATTATAATGTTCCCTTATTTGTAAAAAAAATAAATACGCATTTTCATCAAAAAGAAAGCCTTGAAATGTGGGCACGTCGTGTGAGGTATAATGCATTTTCTGAAGTAAAAAGAGAGCTCAATTGTGATTATGTAATGACAGCACACCACGCAAATGATTCAGTTGAAACAATTATTATGCGCTTAGATGATGGTTGTGGAATTGAAGGTCTAAGAGGGATACCTAAGAGTAATGGAGTGTTTATTCGACCCTTATTAACTTTTAAAAAATCTGCGATAAAAGATTACATTCATAAAAATAAAATAGATTTTATTATTGATGAAACAAATAAAGATACTTCTATTAAAAGAAATTTTGTCCGAGAAAAGATTCTAAAGCCCTGGGAAGAGCAAAGTGAAAATCTTATTGATAGATTTATTAACTTATCAAATAAGGCAACTAATTCAATAAATTATATGGATATACTAATATCTAGTATATCCAATGATATTAAAACTAGTAGTGATAAATATATTATTCCTGATAATTTAACTAAATTTTTGTTGCCTTCTCAATTTGTACGCTTGATTAAAGAATTATTAAATGAAACACAAGTTTCATGGAGAAGACATCGTTGGGAATCACTAATTAAATGGAAACATAGCGCTACAACAGGGTCGATTTATAATATTAATAAATATTGGACAATATTGAGAGATAGGAAACATTTTATATTAAATAATAGCATTACAATGCCAGTTGATATAGAAATTCAAAAAGAAGGCGTGTACAGTTTTAATGATTCTTATTTAAGTATGTACAAAACAGATAGAATGGATAAAAATAATGATCCTATGTTAGAAGTTATAGATTGGAATTCCGTATCAAAAAAGGATTTGAAACTTAGAAGATGGAAAAAAGGTGATCGATTTAAACCATTGGGTATGAAAAATTATAAAAAGGTTAGTGATTTTTTGATTGACAAAAAGATTGATCGATTTTCAAAGGACAATCAGTTGGTTCTAACGGCCGATAATGAAATCATCTGGGTTTGTGGACAAAGAATAAGTGAGATGGTAAAAATTACTAATAAGACTTCTAATTTTATGAAACTTATACTAAGTCATTCGTATTATAAATGGTAGTTGATAGAGAAAAATTAATTCAAATTATATCTGAAAAATCAATTATGGAACGGGTTCACCAAATTGCGGATGATATATCAAACCAATATAAAAGTGAGGTTCCTATCCTAATAGGTATATTAAATGGGAGCTTTATTTTTGCATCAGATCTAGTACGTGCTATGAAAATAGATTGTGAAATTGATTTTATAAAAGTTTCAAGTTATTCTGGTACTAAGTCGAAAGGCACTGTCCATCTTAAAAAAGATATTTCTGCTGATATTACAGACCGGCATGTTATAATTGTTGAAGATATTATTGATTCTGGGTTAACGATCAGATTTATTAGAGAGCGTTTGCTTGATGCTCAACCTAAATCGGTTTCTATTGTTACTTTATTAATGAAACCAGAGCTCGTAGAAATAGATTTTGATGTAAATTGGGTAGGGTTTGAAATTCCACCACATTATGTTGTAGGATATGGATTGGATTATGATCAAAAATTTAGAAATTTGAGAGGGATATTTCGCTTAGGGGGGAAATAAATATGAAAAATAATAAAACAAATTCACCTAAACAAAATGGGTCTAGTAAGTCAAAGAATGATTCCACAAAGGGTAAAAATGATAAAGTAGACGAACAGTTTCATTGGAAAAAAGCTGGTAAGACTAGCTTAGTTTGGGTTTTGATTATTATTTCGGCAATTTTTATGTCAAACCTTTTTACTGGTCAAGGTAGAGATGAAGCAGAAATACAATTTTCTGAATATCGTACATTTTTAAATAATGGACTTATTGCAAAAGCAAGAATAGTTGATGAAGTTTTTCATGGTGAATTAACTGAGCCCCAAACTATTATCAATGCAAGAGGAATTGGCAAAAGTGTAAAAAAATTCCGCCTTAAACTTCCTTTTATTGATCGTGAGGTTATGACTGAATGGGATCAATCTGGTGTGGATTATTCATTTAGACAGAAGTCAATTGATTGGACAGGATATATGCTTAATATGCTTCCATGGATAGCTATACTTGTTTTTTGGATATTTCTAATGCGAAGAATGCAAGGTGGTGGTGGTGGAATGAATTCCATCTTTAATTTTGGAAAAAGTAAGGCAAAAATTTGGACCTCAGATATGCCAAAAGTTGATTTTAATCACGTAGCTGGTTGTGTAGAAGCAAAAGAAGAGTTAGCTGAAATAGTTGATTTTTTAAAAAGACCTAAACGTTATCAAAAACTTGGTGCAAAAATTCCTCGAGGCGTTTTATTAGTTGGCCAACCAGGTACAGGAAAAACTTTACTTGCGCGAGCTGTAGCAGGAGAAGCAAATGTAGCTTTTTTTAGTTTAAGCGGTGCAGATTTTGTAGAAATGTTTGTTGGGGTCGGAGCTTCCCGCGTTAGAGACCTTTTTGAGCAAGGCAAGCAAAACCAACCCTGTATAATATTTATTGATGAATTAGATGCCGTAGGTAGGCAACGTGGCGCAGGACTTGGAGGAGGTCACGATGAACGTGAGCAAACCCTAAATGCTTTATTGGTTGAAATGGATGGATTTGAACCCAATCACGATATCATTCTTATGGCAGCTACAAATAGACCTGATGTATTAGATGGTGCATTGCTGCGCCCTGGTCGTTTTGACCGGCAGGTAGTAGTTGATGTACCAGACTTGAAAGGGCGACTAGGAATCCTAAAAGTTCATACTAAAAAAATATTAATGAACAAACGTAAGGTCAATTTAGAAGCCATTGCAAAAGGAACTCCTGGCATGGTTGGCGCTGACCTTGAAAATATAGTTAATGAAGCAGCACTTTTAGCAGCAAGAAAGAAAAAACGTTCAGTAGATATGTCTGATTTTGAAGATGCTAAAGATAAAGTTATGATGGGTGTACAAAGAAAGAGTGTTGTGCTTTCAGATGCTGAGAAAAAAACAACTGCATATCATGAAGCTGGACATACATTAGTTGCTGCACGAACTAAAGGAGCTGACCCTGTCCACAAGGTAACTATTATCCCTAGGGGGCAAGCTTTAGGCGTTACAATGCAACTCCCTATAGATGAAAAACATGGATATTCTCGACAATATATTGAAGGAAGGTTGGCAATATTAATGGGTGGGCGAGCAGCTGAGGAGCTTATTTTTGATGAGTTAACAACTGGTGCTGGAAATGATATTGAACAAGCAACAAAAATTGCTAGAAAAATGGTTTGTGAATGGGGAATGAGCGATGTTCTTGGACCTATGACATTTGGAAAGAAAAATGAGGAAATTTTCCTCGGCCGTGAGATACAAAGTCATAGAGATTATTCAGAAGTGACGGCAAGAATGATAGATGAGGAAGTAGTAAGAGTTGTTCGCAAAGCACAATCAAAAGCTAAACAAGTTTTAAATAACAATATTAATCAATTGCATAATTTGGCCAAGGCTTTGTTGGAGTATGAGACTATTGATGGAGATGAAGTTATTACAGTAATGGAGGGTGAAAAAATATCGCGTAAAAGTAATGGAGCCGTGAAAAAAAATAATTCAAAATCATCGTTAAGAAAGCCGAAAAAAAATAAAAAAACTGATCCAAAAACCCCCTAATATTTAATTTCTTTAATTAAGGAGCGGATTTACAATAAAATGAATGATTCCGAATTTCGTTCCTGGTTACTATCTCCCTCACGTACGCTCATAATGGGCATTCTAAATTTAACTCCTGATTCGTTTAGTGATGGTGGCCATTATAATTCTATTCAAAAAGCATTAGATCATACAATTAAAATGATTGAATCTGGTGCGGATATTATTGATATAGGCGGCGAATCAACCCGCCCAGGATCTAAACCTATTTCAATTAATGAAGAAATAGATAGGACTATTCCTGTTATTGAAGAAATAAGAAAGATTTCTGACTGCATAATTTCAATTGATAGTTATAAATCAGAAGTAGTGAAAGCTGCATTGAATGCAAATGCAAATATAGTAAATGATATTTCAGGTCTTACTTTTGATGAAAATATGGTAAAATTAATTAGTGAGAAAAAAGTTCCATTAATAATAATGCATATGAAGGGTAAGCCTTTAGACATGCAAAAAAATCCTAGTTATAATAATTTGATAAAAGAGATTTGCAATTTCTTTTCTAAACAAATACAGTTGGCAAATTCGGCAGGTATTGATTCTCAAAATATAATTTTGGACCCTGGAATTGGGTTTGGTAAAAGGGTAGAAGATAACTTTGAAATTATAAGAGAATTACAGCAAATTTGTGCAATGGGATTACCTGTTCTAATTGGTCCATCGAGAAAATCATTTATTGGTGAAACGCTGAGCGCTCCTACTGCCGATAGGATTGAAGGTACAATGGCAACAATAACTGCAAGCTTAATGAATGGCGCAAAGATCGTTAGGGTTCATGATATAAAAGAAACTCAACGTACGGTTTCTATTTCTGAGAGAATTATGGGTTTTTCATAATGACGCTGTTTAAAATTGGATTTCTTACGATTACTTTAATAGATATAGTTGACTTATTATTAGTTAGTTGGCTTTTTTATAAAGTCTATATCTATTTCAAAGGGACAAGAGCTGGTCAGATGTTAGCAGGCCTAGTTTTTTTAATGTTGGCATCATTCCTTTTTAACGCATTCGGTTTGAGCGCATCATCGTGGCTAGTTAATCAATTTCAAACTGTGTGGGTTGTTGCTTTTGTTATTCTATTTCAACCAGAACTGCGAAGATTATTAATCTATGTGGGGCAAACTCGTTTTTTTCAGAGAATTTTTAGAGTTGGGACTTCAAGAACAATTTTATCTATTGTTGAGGCGGCACTCCAATTACAAGAACGTCATTGGGGAGGGCTCATCGTTATACAAAAAGAAACTGGTCTACGTTCATACAAAGAACAGGGAACTCAACTTAAAGCTGAGGTTACGGCTCCTTTATTAGTATCGATATTCAATCCCTCATCGCCCTTGCATGATGGTGCAGTTATAATCCAAAATGATATTATTGATGCTGCGGCATGTATATTACCTCTTACTGAAAGTAAAATGATTGATCCTGAAATGGGAACACGGCACAGAGCTGCTTTAGGAATTTCTGAAGAGACAGATGCAATTGTTGTTTTAATATCTGAAGAAAAGTCTAAAATTTCAGTAGCTGAAAATGGACGGTTTTCACATATAGGTATGGACAAAATTGCACTTCAAAAATATTTAAACGATAGAATGTTTATCTCATCAGGGGATTAATAGTATTATATCCCAAATACCCAGTATTTTATTAATTATTTAGTTTTTCATCTGATAGAGTCCACTCATTAACTTTTCCTTATGGAATTGATTGATTTAAAGGATAAATATAATACTGCAAATAAAAAGTTATCAGAATTGCGGAGGCATCTTTGACTTATCGGCCAAAAAATCATTATTAGATAAAATGCGCCATGAATCTGGTAAACCTGATTTTTGGAATGATAATACTTTAGCTACTACTACTTTGAAAAGAATATCAGTTTTGGAAAAAGAAATTGAATTACTCATGACATTAGATTTAGCAAAAAGTGATATTGGGGTTTTACTGGAATTCGCTGAATCTGGAGATATTAATTTAAATGAAATTATTTTGGAACTAGAAAATTTTGTTTCAAAAGTAAAAGATCTCGAATTAAAAATGATTTTGGGTAATCCTAAAGATCTCCAGGATGCCATTATTACCATTCATCCAGGAGCAGGTGGTACTGAAAGTCAAGATTGGGCACAGATGCTTTATAGGATGTATAGCCGATGGGTCGAGAAAAAAGGTTTTAAAATGGATATACTCGATTATCAACCAGGGGATGAAGCTGGTATAAAAGATTTAACTATGGAAATTAAAGGTGACTATTCATATGGTTTGCTTAAAGCTGAAGCAGGTGTTCACAGATTGGTTAGGATTTCACCTTTCGATTCTAATAATCGTAGGCATACATCATTTGCATCAGTATTTGTTTATCCTACCTCAGGTGAAGAAATTGAAATTGAGATTGATCAGAATGATCTCCGAATCGACACCTACCGTGCCAGTGGAGCAGGTGGTCAGCATGTAAATAAAACAGATTCGGCCATTCGAATNACTCATATCCCTTCTGGCGTTGTTGTACAGTGCCAAAATGAAAGAAGTCAGCATAAAAATAAGGCATCAGCAATGAAAGTTTTAAAAGCACGACTATATCAAATGGAAAAAGAAAAAGAAAAAGAAGCAATGAAAGATCTTGAGGATACAAAAATGGATATTGGTTGGGGAAGCCAAATACGATCTTACGTATTTCATCCATATAATTTAGTTAAAGACCATCGAACAAAAGAGGAAATGGGAAATATTACTGCGGTTATGGATGGCGATATAGATAATTTCATCCATGCTTATTTATTAAATAAGATAGGGGAAGTGGCGGAATCTTAGAAAGCATAATAAAAAATGACAGAGAATAATAAAAGCCTAAAGCAAATTATAGATTTTCGTAAGGATAAATTGAAAAAGTTAGAGGAAATGGGGATTGATCCATATCCACAAAAATATAGTCCTAGTCATCTAAGTTCTATAATAATAAGCGATTATGAAAGTCTTGAGGGTAAAGATGTTAATGTTGCAGGTCGAATTATGTCTATTAGAAGAATGGGAAAATCTTCTTTTTTNCATATCCAAGATGGTGGAGGCAGGCTCCAGATATTTATAAAGCGTGACGATATTGGTGAAGATATCTATAATCATTTTAAATTATTAGATATTGGTGATTTTGTTGGTGTTGAAGGGTTTATTTTTAAGACAAAGGTAAATGAAATTTCTATACATGCGAAAAACCTAACCGTTTTATGTAAATCTATTAGGCCTTTACCTATTGTAAAAGAAAAAGAAGATACAACTTTTGATGCATTTTCTGATAAGGAACAAAGGTANAGAAATCGTCATCTAGATTTAATAGTAAATACAGATATTAGAGATACGTTTATTAAGCGAGCTAATATAATTAAAAGTATAAGAAATTATTTAGATGATCTTGGTTTTTTAGAAGTTGAAACACCTGTTCTTCAACCTTTGTATGGAGGCGCAAATGCTCGCCCTTTTACCACTCATCATAATTCATTAGATCAAAAACTTTTTCTTAGNATAGCCGATGAACTNTATTTAAAAAGATTAATNATTGGTGGAATTGACCGTGTTTATGAATTATCTAAAGATTTTCGCAATGAAGGGATGGATAGAAATCATAACCCTGAATTTACTATGCTTGAGTTTTATTGGGCTTACGCTGATTATGAAGATAATATGGATTTNGTTGAAGCTATGATTCGAGATGTAGCCAAAAANATTGGTGCTCAAAAGATAAACTGGGGAGAAATGACAATTGATTTAGCAAAGCCTTTTAAACGGAAACCTATTTTTGAATTGTTAAAAGAANCTACAGGGGAAGATTTTTCAAATATTNGTCTTGAACAATTAAGAAAAATTTGCATANAANATAATNTTNAAATTGANNATANTGCAAATTATGGTCAAATGTTAGATGGACTTATGAGTANATTAGTTGAGCCTAATCTGATANAACCNACTTTCGTTATTGATTATCCTAAAGAAATCTCACCNCTAGCAAAAAAACATCGTAATGGAGATCCAAATTTAGTTGAACGCTTTGANCTATTTATNGGAACTGCTGAATTTGCAAATGCTTTCACNGAATTAAATGATCCAATCGATCAAAGAGACCGCTTTGAATCTCAGGAAAAATTAGAGANAGCAGGNGATGNTGAAGCTCACCCTATTGATGAAAANTTTCTCCAAGCAATAGAATGTGGTATGCCACCAACAGCAGGTGTTGGTATTGGGATTGACAGACTTGTTATGCTTCTAACAGAAAATTTATCAATTAAAGACGTTATCCTTTTTCCTGCTATGCGTAAAGAAGAATAGCGTCAATCTATTGAATTTTCCTTTTTATCTTTCCATTAGATATCTTTTGTCAAATCAAAAAGGAAGTTTTACTCGCTTTGCTGGTTTTCTATCAGTAATGGGTTTAGCAGTTGGTGTTTCTGCACTTTTATTAACCTTGTTTATATTAAATGGATTTGAACGTGTAATATCGGATAAAATTTCTGAGTTTGATGGTCATNTCCGAATTCGTCATTTTTTAAATGAACCAATTAGTNCAAAATTAACCACAATTGATAGTGCGCTAATTAATTACAATGATGGTCTTATTCTCTCAAGTTTTATCCAGAGGCCAGCTTTATTAAGGAAAGGTAACTTAGCTGAAGGTGTCATAGTAGAAGGCATTCATAATGAGCAAGCAGATTTTATTAATAATATGTTAGTCCAGGGCAATCTAAATTTTGATAATAAATCTGTTGTATTAGGAAAACGATTAGCTGAGCAATTAAAATTATCTGTTGGACAAAAAATTGTTTTATTTGACTTAGCTACTTTGAATAAATCAAATAAGCGTATTAAACAATTTACAATNTCTGGTCTTTTTCATTCTGGAATGACAGAATATGATAAATCATTAGTTTTTATAAATATTGTTGATGCAAATATATTGTTTGGTATGGGAAACAGTGTTTCTGGCTATGTATTACGTGTAGAAGATACAAGTATGTTAGACGAAATTACAGCCTCACTTAATAATGAATTATCTTATCCTCACATGGTCATGAATTGGAAGGAAAAAAATCGTTCGCTATTNAAGTGGATGAGTATACAACGTTGGCCCATACTATTTATTTTTGGACTCATTGCATTAGTAGGTGTGGTAAATATCATTTCNGCACTTTCAATGATTGTTATTGAAAAGACAGGCCAAATTGGGATATTAAAATCTCTGGGAATAAAAGGATACCAATTGAAAATAATTTTTTTATTTAAAGGGTTAATTATAGGAATATCAGGAGGAGCGATTGGCTCGGTAATTGCTTTATTGATTGCATCATTACAAAATAATTTTAAATTAATTAGAGTGCCTGAAGATATATATTTCATGGATTTTATACCTATAGATATCAGCATATTAAGCATCATTAATATTCTTTTATTTTCTATTATTTTTTCTATTTTAGCAGCACTTTGGCCAACATTAAGAGCAAGTCAAATAGAGCCATCTGAAGCTTTGAGATACGAATGAGTCTTTCTAAAGTAATAGCTAAAAGATTTTTGATAGGAGGACAAGCTTCTGGCCCAAGTAAATTAACTGGTTGGGTGGCAATTATTGGTTTATGTGTTGGTTCTATTGCAATGGTTCTTTCTGTAGCTGTTCTCAATGGATTTGAACATCGTGTTGTAGATAAGATTGTCGGATTTGAGAGTGATATACGTATAACAAAAATAAATGATTATAACACCACTATTGATATTATTCAGAGTATAGATGGTGTTAAGACTGCAATGCCTTTTCAAGAAAGGAAGGGACTTATTCTTTCAAAAGATGGCATACAACGTATGGTGTCACTAAAAGCAATAGAAATTGAAAAGCTTTCTTCTTTTTATAACCTCAATATATTTCTTGAAAATGATTATGGTAATCAGCCTATGATTTACTTAGGAGAAATGACTGCTAGGCGCTTAAATGTCAACGAAGGTGACATTGTTAGATTATTGAGCCCAATTGATCATGGCTATACATTAGGATTGCCAATTCAAATCCAATGTGTAGTAGGAGGTATTTTTAATATTCAAGTTTTAGATTTAGACGACAAGATTGCTTTTATTCCATATGAAATTGGACAAAAATTATTTATTCGTAAAAATCAACCAGATGGTATAGATATTAGACTCGCTAAAGGTCATAAAATCGAATTAGTAGCAAATGAATTAAAACAAGAACTAAAGAGAGCAAAAGTTGAAACATGGGGAGAACTTCACGAAGAATTATTTGGTGCTATGAAATTTGAAAGAGTAGGTACCTTAGCAGTATTAAGTTTAATTATTGTTGTTGCTTGTTTTAATTTGGTAACTACTCTTGTTTTGCTAACGGCTCAAAAAGCTCGTGAATTTGGTATACTACAAGTATTAGGTTCCAATCAAAGAGCTATAAAATCAATTATCATGTACCAAGGAGTCTTAATTAGTTCGCTTGGAATAATTTCGGGGCTAATTCTTGGGTTATTTATTATTTTTTTTCAAAATATATTCGGTTTTATTCCTTTACCAGAGGACATCTATTTTACTTCGCATTTGCCAATGGTAATTCAAATCAAAGATATCATTGCGATATTAATTATCTCATTCGGAATGGTGATCACTTCTATATATATTTCTACGAAAAGAACTATTGTTTTATCTTCAATTAAATCAATTTTTTTGGATAAATGATTTTACAAGCAATTAATCTTACCAAATCATTTCAAAATGGAGAGAAAGTATTATCCGTTCTTGATAAGGTTTCAATTGAAATCAATAAACGAGATTTTATAACAATTATGGGTGAGAGTGGTGCTGGAAAATCAACTTTATTAAATATCCTTGGTACTTTAGATGTCGCAACTAGTGGATCATTAATGATTAATAAAGAGAATATTAATGACCAAACTCAGGATCAAATTGCAGAATTAAGAAATAAATATTTTGGGTTTGTTTTTCAATTTCACCATTTACTTCCTGATTTTACAGCATTTGAAAATGTCCTTATACCTAATCAAATAGCAGGTAATGATGGAGATGATAAAAAGGCTGTTGAATTATTAGGATATATAGGACTTGAGAATCGCATGGATCATTTTCCTTCTCAACTTTCTGGAGGAGAAAGATTAAGGGTTGCTGTTGTAAGAGCCTTGATGAATAATCCAAAATTGTTATTAGCAGATGAGCCTACGGGAAATTTGGATATTGGTAATTCGATTAAACTTATGAAGTTATTCCAACGAAT
>NZWI01000027.1 GCA_002701875.1 Fidelibacterota bacterium | reverse complement strand
GCCAGTTAATTCTTTCCATTCGCTTTCTAATGCCGTTCCTGAAATATAAGATTCAGTACAACCTTTATTTCCACAATAACACCCTCTACCATCAGGGTACAGAGTATGATGTCCCCATTCTCCGGCAATACCATTGGCGCCACGATGAACCTTTTTATTCATAACTATCCCTGCACCGCATCCAGTGCCAAGAATAACACCAAATACGACATCATACTTTTTAGCAGCCCCTATTGTAGACTCAGCCAAAGCAAAACAATTTGCATCATTTTCCATTAACACAGATATACCTAGTGCATTTTCCATATCTTGTTGGATTGGTTTCCCAATTAAACACACGGTATTGCTATTTTTGAGTAAACCTGTTGTTGCTTCAATAGTACCAGGAGTACAAATGCCAATAGGCCCACTAATATCTCCAATACCAATCATTTCTTTTGAAAGATCTATTATGCGTTTGATTATAGCATCGTATCCTTCATCTCTAAGTGTGGGGATGCGCTTTCGATCAATCACCTGGAATTGATCATCAATAATAATTGCTTCAATTTTTGTGCCACCTAAATCTATGCCAAGTTTATTTTTCATTAGTAAAGTTTCTTAAAACTATTTATTAATAAGTTAATTCACTATTCCTTTTAGTATCAATTTAAATTCAGATAAGATTGCAGCTGTTGCTCCCCAAACTTTGCATTTTCCAAAATTGTAGTAAGGTACAATAGCATCGTATCCACGAATATTCCATTCTTCATTTTGCAAAATGTTTTCATCTAGTAATTCAGAAATTGAGACTGAAAATAATTGATTGACTTCAACATCATGGACTTGTGTAGGGGGTTTTTCTTTGCACCACCCTATAAATGGATGGACAATATATCCTGTAACAGGAATAAAAAATGGTGTTAAGCTACCTAAGTTCATAATTGAGTTAGGGTCTATTCCAACTTCTTCTTTAGTTTCTCTAACAGCAGTTTTTTCTAGAGTTTCATTATTTTCTCTTATTCCCCCAGGTAATGATATTTGACCTTTGTGGTGTTCAACATCCTCTGTCCGTTTAGTCAAAAAAAATTGAATTTCATCTTTAAATGGAAACAGCAAAATAAGTACAGCTGCAGGTATTGCTGTTTCTTTAGTATTAGGAAAAGTCACTTCTGATTTTGTTTTTATTCTAGTAATTAGATGTGCCTCATTACCCGGAAGAGGCTTTTTTAATCTTGCCTTAAGTTGTTCAGCAATCTTATTTATTGTGATTTGCATAGGTAGAAAAGTTATTTCATTTTATCAAATTATCCCTGAGTTTTGTGCCTTATCATGAAGTATAAACACATTATTTGGGACTGGAACGGGACTTTAATTGATGATCGGCTTTTTTGTATTAAGATTATGAATGAAGTCTTAAAAAAACGCGATATGGAAGCAATGACTGAAGAGTGGTTTTTAGACAATTTTTGTTTTCCAGTTAAAGACTATTATTTAAAATTAGGATTTAATTTTGAAAAAGAGTCTTTTGATATTTCGGGGACTGAATTTATAAATATGTATATGGCTCGATGCCATGAGCTTCAATTGCATCAAGGCGTAAGGGAAGTATTAGATTATTTTAAGAATTTGGGCCTTGCACAATCTTTGGTATCGGCAAGTAGTCAAGTGATGTTAGACCAAATTTTATCTAATTATGATATTAACGATTATTTTGTAAGAATTTTAGGCACGGATAATCATTATGCTTATGGGAAAGAAACACTAACAAAAGAATGGATGAAAGATTTAGGCTTTCACCCTAAAGAAGTACTATTTATTGGCGATACGATTCATGACAAAGATATAGCTGATGTGGTTGGATCTGATTGTATTTTAGTCTCAAAAGGTCATGTAAGTAAGGAGAGGTTGCAAAAAACAGGAGCATCTGTTTTTGAAGAATCAATTAAAATAATTGATTGGCTTGATGGAGGTAATTAAAATTTGAATCCAAGGGCAAAACGCTGGACATTTTTTAAACGACCAAAAGCAGCATAGGAATAATCTAATTTTAATTGTGTAGCTGAGCGCCCGATTTTATAATTTATTCCTGTTCCAAATGTAAGCCCTTCCTCAGTATCTTTTCTGAATAGGGTCGTCATTCCACCTCTTACAAAAAATGTTTCAGCGAATGAATATTCAACACCGATATTCATCCATTCTGAGTTATCATTGGGATGTAATGCATCCATAGCGAGACTCAATCTATTTTTATCTGTATTGATGATTTCACCAGCTAGCCCTACCCTAAAAATGAGTGGGATTGGGAATTTATCCGTTTCATACATTGCATTAACAAATTCAACATTTCCTTCATTGATTGGATCAGGGTCCATACTGAACTTTTGATCCCGCCCGGTCATTTCCATATCTGGTCCATAATTTGACAAACTTGCCCCAAGACGGATATTCTTAAATGGGGTAATAAATAACGCACCAAGATCTGCTGCAATTGTAGTTGCATTTGCATGCCAAATACTTTGGCGGATATACTTAATATTACTGCCGATTGAAAATTTATTTGTAAGGCGTCGGGCATAACTAATATTCATTGCCAAGTCACCCGCATCAAAATATTCTCCGGTACCATTTGGTTTTTCTACGGTTCTAACTAGTTCTTTTGGAATAGAAAGATTTGTCATGCTAAAACCTATAACGCCATTTTGTCCAAGGTTGAGAGCTATAGCAGTAAAATTGAAATTTATTCCAGCTAGCCAATTTGCATTGACGAAAATAGTCTCCATTTTACCTATTGATGCAAGTCCAGCAGGGTTCCAATACATTGAACTTATATCTCCAGACATAGCTGTAAAAGCATTACCCATGGATGAACCTCGAGGATCCACCCCGATCTTCAAGAATTGTGCAGCTGTAGTACCTGTCTTAGTGATTGTTGTAATATTATCCAATTGACCAATGGCAACACTGAAAGAAAATATAATTAGAATTAGTTTTTTCATTTTATTATTGCCAATCGCCCAATTTTCTCGCCCATTTTACCTGCATCTATGTGATAGATATAAATGCCAAAAGCTATTGGAAAGTTATCTTTTGTTGTTAAATCCCAAAATTCTTGTCCATTATCAAATGTAGTATTATGATAAATTGTTTTTACTAGTTCACCCGTGATCGTGTAAATCCTGATAGTACATTCATTAGGAAGTTTATCAAAATAAATACGCCGTGGTCCTCGATCACGTGGATTCTGACGATCTAGTGGCTCCAAAATATTAGTAACAACGTATGGATTTGGAACCACACGAATATCATCTAATAATCCTTCATTTTTTTCTGATTGAATTGAAGATGCCATCATCTGAAATTGATAGATATCTTCATTATTAAATGGCCGATCGGTCGCAACATAAAAAACATCACCTTCTACTGCATCATTCAGTATATCATTGATTGGTTCCTGAATATCAAACTGCCACGAAACATTGATTCCTGCTCCCTCTTCAAGAATTACAACACTCTCACCCAAATCCCAAGTCTGGTTTCTGACCTTATAATCAAGAACTACAATTTTCTTTTTGAAAGGAATTTTACCTGGAGTTACATCCCAGATTTGGAATGGTGCAGTAGCGGTTCCTAATGAGCTTGTATCCGCAATTGAATCAAACCAGCGTATTTCATAATCTGCTGGTCTCATGTTTGACTGCTTACCATCGTAGGGGCCGACCGTAATTTGATAATTACCTGAGCTTCCATCAGACCATTGAGTCTTTTCTTTATCTAGTGAAAGTTTTTTGTCATTTGCATAGATTTTAATCCCATCAAAAACTGCGTTTGATTCTTCATTATTCAAACGTGAGCTTTCCCAAAGAGGATAATAGGTATATTCAATAGTTATTTCGTCTCCGTCAGCTATTTGTGAATTTAAAGTATCAGTAACTACTACTTGCCCAGCCTCAGGAAACAGGAGATAATCCTGTCCCATTATCATTGTGGAGCCGCCATTTTTTAAAATAAACCTGTCAGCATTCAATCTATTTTTTTGTAGTGTAATAAATACATTTTTTTTCGATACGCGGGTTTCCACGATGGGACTGAGATCCTCAATTGAATAACGGGTAGGTTTATCTATAAATGTTATTTGAAATGTATTGGTGTCTTCAATGGCTCGAGGATCAAGAACCTCAATAGAAAAAGTTCCTGTACCAAACCCTGATATGTGTTTTATAAATGATAAAGAATCATAATATGAAACTGAACCTTTTACATAACCAGCAGCCGGTGATCTTGGAACAACTGAAGCAGTGTTGATATCCAGAAAAATTTCATTTGTTTCTGGATTTAACGTGATTGTTTTAGATGATTCACTAGGCCCAATTCCCATGATTTTAGTACCATGATCATAGGAACTAATAGCATAAAAGTATCGTTGACCATTGATTACATTGTTCGAATCAATAAATGAATGAACTAAGCCAGTGTTATTACCAAGATGATAGGAAATTCCTCGTCCAGTATATGGAATATCACTTGGACCTTCATATTCATTAATTAAATCCCATTTTGCCCATCCACCTGTAATCGTAGTTAGTGGTTCAAATAAAAATCGAGAACCGTTAATATCTGTAATATTTTGTTGATCAAGAAAACTTGGATCCGTGCTTCGGTAGATTACGTAGCCTTCAAAATCATATTCTTCTGATATTGGGTCCCAGGATGTTTCAGCAATATTATCCCAGAAAAGCGTCACTTGTTCATCTCCAGGAACTGCTGTAAGAGCGGGTTTTTCAGGTGGTTTTGCAAATTGATAATTTGTATCGTAGATCTGGCGAGCTGTTTTGGCATTTAATGTAAGATCATCGTAACTATCTCCAACGAGTAGAGCGATAGAAAATCTCCGTGCTTCTCCTGCTTTCAAAGTAAAACGACCTGAACCATATAAGAAAATATTGTCACCTGCAACATCGGCATTCAATGAGTCAAATTGTCCTGGGTTCATATACGTGGTATATATATAATCATCTTTAGATATTCTATTATTCCCTCCAAAATTTGGTGCAGCAAAACTGGTAAGCCCGATCATATCAGATTCATCCAGATCTGTCCATTCAAAATTTGGCTCACCAGGCTGTCGAATATCAAATGCGTTTCCTGCGGATGGCACACCATCATTCTCTCCTTGATCTCCAGTATTAGGTAGGCCATCAATGCCCACATCATCTTTTTCTGGATTCCAATCTCCATCATCATCAATTCCATTTTCACGACTTTCATCTATCATTCCATCTCCATCGTTATCTTTGCCATCATGGGGATCTCCAGGGCTTTCCAGAAAAATATAGCCAAAATAGCCAGGCTTTCGTCCAGCTACATCTGATTTATTATCTTCATCCCAGGCATAAACCATATTTAAATCTCTATCAAAATAAGATAGATCATCCCGCCAGTTAGATGGTCCTCCAATATGTGGATCACCCCACATACCAAAAACTACCTCATTCAGATTTTTTTCACTTTTATTGGTCACCTTATATATTAGAAAAACAACATCTTCAGCTAAAGGATTTGACCATTGATAATATCGGCATTCAATTTCAATACCTAATCCCAATCGGGATGAATCCTGCGGGAATGGGTAATACTTAAATTCTTGGTTACTCCTATCGTCAACAACAAAAAAAGATTCTAGATCTGCATTAGATGATCCTTGTCTGAGTGCACCAGGCCAGACATATCTTTTTAAGTTGGGGTTGTACCATCCCTCGGGCCAGCTATCAGGTTTTCCATCACCATCACGATCAACATCATTCGAAGTGGGAATTCTTAAACTATTGGGGTCTCCATATGGAACATTCTGTTCATTATAAGCAAGTGGTTCCCATCCCCAAAAAACTTTTCCATCTGGTGAAATTTCACCGCCTAGAGATACTAATCCATCACTAATTACTTTTGCGAACCATATAGGATTCCCATCATCATCCAATACTGGATCACCGTTCGCATCTTTTTTGATGTAAGCGTCAATGTGACTATTTGCTGCTATAGGGACTTCTGCACCAATGAAAGGGCCAAACTCATAACCATACCCTAAGCCTTCCCAAACAATATCTGTGACTCGGTTTCCTGGACTAGATATAGAACCGTAATTCCAAATTTCAGTTGTAATCTTGTTTCCATTTAAAATAGCTTTTTGGCGACGGAGAATTTCATCATTACTTATTGCTCGGCGTTCAAGTATCTTATCTCGCCATTGATAGAAAACTTCATGGTCTAGTGACTTCCAGTTCTTTTGAGGCCCTTCAATTTTCCATTGTTTGGAAAATCTAGGCTGCGGATCATCTTGTGAATACAGAATTGCAAATGAAACACTGAATAATAAAAATTTTCTAATAGTACTAGTTTTGATCATCAAATTCTCGTGGGACTAAAAATCCAGAGACAAACCAATGTTTATTGAACGGGGGGGTGTATAATAATGTGGCCGCACTTGATATTCTGACCATTGATGTACGCCCGGTTCACCATAATGTTTTTTGAAACCTTGTGTTTCTTGAGTTGATTGAAAAACATATGTATATCCTGCTCTACCAGTATCATTAAAGACATATCTTTCATTCCGGCGATCCAATAGATTGTAAATTTTAGCATATAGGATATAATTGTATTTACCTAAAATAAAATTCTTGTGTATCCGCATATCAACTCGCCATTGCAAAGGTTTTCTTCCACTGTTAGGTTGAGGCACATAATTTGCATTAGGGATATTTGGTGTGTAAGGCCATCCGCTTGATAATTTGCTTATAATTCCAATATTCCAATTTCCTGGATCCCCGATTGATACATTAGTGTTAAATATATGTCTTTGATCCCAAGAAAGTGGGACGATGCGCTTTTCTTCTTCTTCACCTGAAAGTGCATTGTAATAAAATGAACCAGAGTTAACACTATTACCTTCAGTTATTTGATAAGTATAATCGACAAATGCAGAGGTTTTGGTTTTAGGATCATAACGTTTTGTCAGGCTAAAGGTATATCCTTTTACATTTCCATAATCTTTATTCATATAAATCGAGTAATTAGAAGGGCCATATCTTTCAGATTCATATCGGATAGACTGTATTGCCAATAGATCGCGAATATCCTTATAAAAGGCACTCATTTCCACACCAATAATTTCACCTATTTGTTGTTGAAGACCAAATTCATATAATATGGTTTTTTCCGGTTTAAGGTCTGCGTAGCCTACAGTTGGAGCTAATCCTGCCCCAAAAATACTTTTTTTGTATAATCGTCTTAATGTTGGCATTTGATAAAAATGACCGTATGAAAAATGAAGAATTCCTTTTTCTGTTATGGGAAATGCAACTCCAATTCTTGGAGAGATCATAATCTTATTTTCTGCTTTTTCTTTTTCTCCATCTGGATTCAAAAAATCAGTAATATAGTTTTCGTCTGGATTAAACTGATCAAAACGAACGCCTACATTTGTAATAAAATCATTATATTCAATTTTGTCTTGAATATATCCTGAGAAAAAAGTGGCAGTATTATTATAGTGATTATGAGAGGGGGAATCGTTTTCGGGTAATATAGTTGGAACACGATATACTTGGTTGTCATATAGTACTGTGAAATTTCTTTCATCTAAATTATCTCTTCTAAAATTCACCCCAGTTTTTAAAGCATGGCGATTTGTCAATTGATTTGTGTAATCCAATTTGAATGCAAGAGACTTAGACTTCCGGTAAGAATGTCCTCTATTAGATCCACCAAATGAAAATGTTGATGACGCAGGAGATCCTTTAATACGTGAGGTTGGCACATATTTTGAATTATTTAATATCCAATACTTGCTACCATTATCAAATTGATTATAGAGCACATATTGACCAGAGCCAAAGCGGCTTTCATCATTTTCATGTTCTGCAGAATTTAGATTGATGGGTTTGAACTGATACCCCATATAATCTGTATTTGAATAGGATAGGTTCGCTTCATAAAAACTTCTTTTACCTAACGAATGATTTATCTTAATTGAAAAATTGTTATTTGATGATTCAGATGTGGAGGTACCATCAGGATTAAATTTATAATAATGCGAATAGGATTGTGACTTTCCACCAGAATGAAGTATTTGTAAGGATAACTTTAATAATGGTGAAACTCTATAGGTTAGCTTAGACATTAAATTCAAATTGTCGCTTGGTGCCATGGGTACAAATGCACTATCACCATTCATTTCAATATACCAATTATTCGCATCTCTAAAATTAGCAGAATCGCCAATAGTGTGTTCACGTATACCATAATAATAACCTTCACTATTGCTATATCTTCCACTGATATTGAAAGTAAATTTTCCATTATCTGACATAAAAGGCATGGGTCCATTTAGTGTACCTTCTAGAACTTTATTTGTAAATAGACTGAAATGATCAATATGTGTGAAAATATTTTTATCTGTTGAT
Organism: Fidelibacterota bacterium; assembly: GCA_002701875.1. Classification (GTDB taxonomy): domain Bacteria; phylum Fidelibacterota; class Marinisomatia; order Marinisomatales; family TCS55. The sequence continues at coordinate 15,311 of NZWI01000027.1, read as the reverse complement.
TGGTGATCACCAGACTGATAAGAGAAACTACCATGATAATCTTTTCCACCATCTTTTACTTGAAGATTAACGATGCCACTCATTGCATTTCCATATTCAGCATTAAATGCGCCCGAAACGACTTTCATTTCCTCTAAAGCTTTATTCGAAATATTGACAGCTAGTCCATTGGTGAAAAATGGATTTGCCACTGAAACACCATCAATATAATATCCAACTTCATTTGATCGCCCACCACGGATGTGAAGTTCTCCCCCTGCACCTTGATTCACACCAGCCTGAGTTGTTAAAACGCCCAGAAAGGTTTCAACAGGCATTACTTTCATTTCATCAGCAGTCGTTATTTTCTGAGAAGCAGTGAGGTCTTTTTGGATAAGGGGACGGTCTGCCACTACAATTACTTCTTCACCTTCAATCATCGCTTCTTTTAATTCAAAATTTTGATAGGTAGTCCGATCTAGATTAACTCGCACATTATTAACACGATAAGAAGCATATCCAATGTAAGTAGCTCGAAGAGTATAGTCTCCTGGAGGAACATTCAGTATAATGTATTCTCCTTCCGTATTTGTAGCAGAACCATAGGGAGTATCATCTAGAAATACATTAACACCGGCAAGTGGCTCACCCGATTTTGAATCTAGAATGATTCCAGAAATTTTACCGGTATTAGCAAATACCGTAGAGATTATAAAGATAAATGATAGAATTTTTTTATTCAAATTGAAGCAAATTAAATGATTAGTATGCCAATTAGTGCTATTAATAAGGAGTACTAATCTAAACGAAAGTTTAAATAGAAAAAAAAAGTTTTTGGATTAATGTGCAAACATTTTGCATTAAATTTTGTTTATTCTTATAATCTCGATAGTCATTAGCAATTCAATCGAATAATTTATTATTACAATATAATTTAATAATTAAAGGAAGAAAGAGGTGAGTTTATGAGATCAATCGTTAAAGGTACAATTTTAACTTTTACAATTATAACGCTAGCCCTATCTCAAGATTTTAAACCACATAGTATTTTTAATACTGATTTGGCTAATACTGCCGGTATGTGGTCAGTATCCACTGGACCCCGAGGAGTATGGAGTGGTTCTGATCTGGATAAAGATGGTAGGATGGAAATATTTGCAACGGATTATAAAAATGGAACAGTACACGCGTTTGAGTGGTATTATGGTGATACCTTAGTCCATGTTTGGTCTGGTACATCAAAAAGCACATATGCAACTACGCCAAGGTGGGTTCAGACCGGCGATACAGATGGAGACGGACTTGGTGAAGTAATTATTTTTACAGATTATAGTCAAATTGATTCAGTGACAGNTGCTACTGGGAACCCTGTTCCTGATAGTACAGCGGGGCTTTGGGTTTTNGAATGGGANGGTAAAACTGATAATGGATATTCCACCACCTGGTCGCGAAATTTACTGACTGNCTTTTCTGATACNCTAGCANACGNCAGACCAGANCATTTTACTGTAGCTGATATTGATAAAGACGGCCGGGATGAGATTATAATGGCGAGCAATGGANNAACAAACCCTACTTACGGAACTAGTTCAACAACCCATAAAGCTTATTCAGAAGATAGATTTATTATCATGGGTGTTCAGGGAGACATTGGTGTATTACCATCTCTAGTAGAAGAATTTGCAGCTTCACCCAGAGATACGGATAAAGATGGTGTAAGAGAAAATAAATTCGGCGGCGGAAGTCCACAGGGTGTAGTTATTGCTGATACAGATGGAGACGGGTTGCACGAAGCTGTCTGTTTCTCATGGAATAACCTTTCCTGTTTTATTATCGAGGCTACTGGGCCTGATGCTTATACACAATCTGATACAGGTTATAAGTTCACAGACATCGACGACTGGACCCTTGCACCAAGTGTAGCTGATGTAAATAGTGATGGAAAAGATGAAGTTTACGTGGGTGCATTTTATAAAGGAATTGTTTATGTAATTGGTGATAAAGATGGTGATGCGACCAAATTTCAATCAACTGAATATGCAGCAATGGATAGTTTAGCAAACTCATGGGATGCTACGAAAAAAAGAGGAAATGTCTACGCTTTAGGATCCGCTGCACATAACAATGCGTTTGGAACACCGGCAGTTTTTGTTGGACATGGAGCCGGTTTTAGAAAGTATGATTTCACGGGCACTGATATATTTTCATCTGCTAGTTACACAAAATCCGATTATACAATAGCTACAGGTCACATTGATTCCTTGCAAACCGGTGGTGTGAATAAAATGTTTGCAGGTTCAAATGTGGATGGAGATAAATACGGTGAAGTGATTTTGGCTTATCAAGGTGTATCGGATAGTGTTATGGTTGCTGGCTCATATAGCAAAAATCACAGAACATTCATAAGAGTACTCGAATGGACTGGTGAAAGTACTGCCTTAAGTGTGAAAGATATTGTTTTGATTACACCAGAGGATTATAAATTAAATCAGAATTATCCAAACCCATTTAACCCAACCACTAGTATCGAATATACTTTGCCTATAGCAAATCAAATTTCGATTACGATATATAATATTATGGGTCAAGAAGTTGCTAATATTTTGCCACTTCAAGATAAACCTGCGGGAACACACCGTGTTACCTGGAATGGATTAGATAGGCAAGGTAATAAAGTAGCGAGTGGTACCTACTTTTATACTATGCGCTATGGAAATTTTGTCAAAACAAAACAAATGACTTTGATGAAATAGTGTGAACGATATACATAACTTAAAAAAGCCTCTTGCTTGCAAGGGGCTTTTTTTATTTCTATTGAACTTGGTTCATTGTGATAGTTACTCTAATCTTAAATTCCAATAGCAATGAAAAATAAATTATTATCTTTTGTAATTGCTCTATCTATTTTTTCTGAGTTACCAGCGCAATTATTAGACGCTGTTATTCCAATTCAATTTGATGCTCCCGCCCAACTCACTAAAATCAGTTCTGGGTACCAATTAACAGGAAATTCATCCCAATTAACCAATAACATATTAATCGATGGTGCGGCAATACGATTTTCTGCTTCTGACAGTACGGAAATATGGTTTCAATTTTTAGATAATATGGGTAATTGGTCCGAAAAAAAGAAAGCAAAGATTTTTTATGAACCTAATAGTGATCGATTTATTGCATCTGTTTTGGATTCAACTTTAGGGCGTGTTGAGAAAATGAAATATGAAGCACGATCTTCAAGTACAATCACTTTTATCAGCGCAGGTATATATGATAAGGAATCTAGAGAACCTAAGATTAATGAAAAATATCTCAATATATCACCAGAAAATCTAGGTGTTGATAAACCTATGATTATTTCACGTAAGGAATGGGGAGCCCGCGATCCTAAATCTGGTTATTCCAATCACCCTTATTATGATAAGATGACACTGCACCATGCAGCAGGTTGGGGAGCTACCACTCTGAACGAAGGTAAAGCTGCAGTGAAGTCGATACAAGAATTTCATCAAGATGGAAGAGGTTGGAGTGATATTGGATATCATTTTGTAGTTGATATGGGTGGAAATATATATCAAGGACGACCTGAAACAGTTTTAGGTGCACATGTAGGTGGTGCAAACACAGGTAATGTTGGTGTATGTGTATTAGGATGTTATCATCCTCCAGCGACAAACCTACCATGTAATGATGAAATGACTTATGAGACAGAAAAATCTCTCATTCATCTTTATGCCTGGATCGCCGATACATATGGTGTAGAACCAAAAGTATTAAAAGGACATAGAGATTATTTTGGAAACACATCATGCCCAGGTGATAATGTTTGGGGAATGCTACCAGAATTACGTGCTGAAATTGCGCTATTTATATTATATGGCGATCAACCAACTCGTTTTGCTTTATTTCAAAATTACCCTAATCCATTTAATTCTACTACGACCCTACACTATGATTTACCTGATCCCAGCCAGGTGAAGATTACTATATATGATATTTTAGGTAAAGAGGTCATTCAATTAATTAATCAAAAACAGAACTATGGTTACAAAAAAATTGTATGGAATGGAAAGAATAAAATTGGCAATGTGGTTGCACCAGGTATATACCTTTATAAAGCTGAATTAGGATCATTAATTGAAGTAAAAAAAATGATTTTATTAAAATAATTTTTAACAAATTCAAAAAATATGCGTCAAAGCATATATATGCTTTGAAAAGAATAAAAAAGGTTAAATTCCGCTCATGAAAAAAATACTAATTATATCATTTATCATTATAGCTAATCTATCCTATGCCCAAAGGGGTGGGCGTGGCGGCTGGAGTCAGCAACGACAAATGGATCCAGAAAAAGTGCCAAAAATTGGAGTGGTATATGGTACAGTTGTGGATTCTACCACTGGCACACCTATAGCCTATTCATCTATATCTATTATCAATAACCGTAGTAATACCATCATGACTGGCGGGATTACAAATGAAGATGGAGAATTTCATGTTAAAGAAATTCCATTAGGACGTCATAAAATCGTTATTGAATATATTGGATATAAAAAACAAGAATTAGGCCCTTATACCTTTATGCCTTTTGGAGATAATAAGACAGAATATAATCTTGAAACTATTGCGTTAAGTCAAACAACTCTACAAATGGCAGGAGTCGATGTTGAAGGAGAACGACCTCTCTTTGTTCAAACAGCTGAAAAAAGAATTTTCAATGTTGAAAAAAATTCACTGACAACCGGTGGCAATGCAATTGATGCATTGCGCCAAGTTCCAGGCGTAGAGGTTGACCCAGATGATAATATCAGTTTAAGGGGAAGCTCAAAGGTAAACCTCATGATTGATGGAAAACCATCCAGTATTGCGGGTGGTGATATAAAATCACTTCTGCAAAGTGTTCCTGCTGCTAATATTGCTGATATTGAAGTCATGACTAATCCAGGTGCCAAATATGATCCAGAAGGAATGGCAGGAATTATCAATATTGTTCTAAAGGAAAATAAATTTGCAGGTTTAAATGGTAATNTTAATACTGGAGGGGATTCTCAAGGTGGCACTAATCTNTCTGGGCAGGTTAACTATCGTACAACAGCATTCAATTCATNTATAAACTTAGGGATGAACGATCGAAAGAGGATTTCAGATGGTACCAGTATACGTACAATGCAATTCCCAGGTTTTAAAAATACATTAGATAAAACAAGTGATTCAAAGTCTGGTGGGCCTAATCTTTTTGTAAAAACTGGCTTTGAATATTTTATTGANCCTACTCAATCATTAGGCGTATCTGCAACATTAAGTGATGGTATTCGAAATAATGAGAATAAGACATATACTTTAGATAGTGGCCCTGGTGATAAAAAATATTGGCGTTATACTAACGGCGATGGTGATCGTAATGGATATGATGTCAACTTGAACTACGATAAGAAGTTTACAAATCCCAAGCAAAAGCTTACATCATATCTTAGATTTTCTGATGGGCTTAATGATGGGCTTAATGAATACTATAATAATGATGACGGTGGTGCAAATTACGTATATGATGATAGGGCAAAAAATGGTCAAGATGGAACAAGTAAGAGTTACAATTTTAAGTTAGACTACACACACCCTTTTGAGAATGATTCTAAATTAGAATTTGGATTAAATAGTAAATCCACTGATCGCGGAGATAAACAAATAGCCGAACTTTTTGACGAAACAACCAAGCAATATGTTGCAGACAGAGCTTTTACTAATGAATTTGAATATAATGAAACTGTTCACGCAGCATATATACAATATGGAGGCGCTTTAGGTTTCATTGGTTATAATGTTGGTGGGCGATATGAAACTGTTGATATGATGTCAGAGCTCAAAAACACTAATGAATCGTTTAAAAACCCTTATTCAAGTTTTTATCCAAGTCTNTCAATGTCATTTGGTGCACCGCAATTATTACAAATTCAGGCTAGTTATTCAAAGCGAGTTAATCGCCCAAGATCTCGAATGTTGAACCCATTTAGTTCACGTCAAGATAGTAAAAATATCAGAAAAGGTAATCCATTTTTAAAACCAGAGTATACTGATTCATATGAATTGAACTTTAGTCGATTTTCTAGAGGAGTTTCATTGACATTAGGAGGATATTACCGCAATACCACTGATAAAATGCAGCGCTATAAGAAGGTGACATCAGATGGCACATCTATAGCAACCTACGAGAATATTAATGAACTAGAATCTAAAGGTATTGAATACAGTGCAGTTGGTTCGCTTGGGCGGAAATTAAGACTCATGTTTTCCGGATCTTTTTACTGGGATGAGATTAACAGTGATTTATTTGGAAGCGATTATGATGATACAGCTCAAGGGCAACGTATGAGAGTTACGACCATGTGGAATATTACACCTACNACTGAATTCATGTTTTTTATGTTTTATATGCCNGCNAGGGATATTGCAATNGGTAAAATGGATGCAATGAGNTTTTCATCNATGTCANTAAAAAAGAAATTGATGGATGAAAGNTTGAATCTAACATTGAATATAGGCGATCCATTTGGACTTTCAGGATTTGGTTTTGAATCTTGGGGAGATATAGATGAGGATGGTATACGAGATTGGTATCAAGATTCTGATCGCAATTGGAGTAGTCAGACAGTTCGATTAACTTTAGAATATCGTTTTGGAAAAATGGAAGACAGAAGCCGTTATAGTCGTCAGAGAGGCGATAGAGACCAAGGGATGGATATGGACAGCGGCAATATGGAAATAGATTAATTGAATTAATTAGCTTTTCTTAATTGATAGGCTAATCCTTTTTCTTTTTTATTCTTATTTATATTCCTTTATAATCTATTACTTATGAAAAATAAAAAATGGATGATTTACGGAGCTAATGGCTATACTGGCAGATTAGTTGTTGCCGAAGCCGTTAAGAGAGGGCTTAAACCTGTATTAGCTGGGCGCTCAACAGAGGTTGTTGCAATAGCAAGTAAAAATGAATTAGAATCAAAAATCTTCAAATTATCTTCTGTTGAAAAAGTTAAATTTCAAATTGCTGGATATGATGTAATTGCAAATTGCGCAGGACCGTTTTCTGCCACTGCTGAAATCATGATTCAGGCATGCCTAGAATCAAAAGTACATTATATTGATATTACTGGTGAAATCTCAGTTTATGATTATGCCAACAACCAAGATGATGCGGCTCTTTCATCTGGGATCGTGCTATGCCCTGGGGTTGGATCTGATGTAATTCCTACTGATTGTTTAGCAGCATATTTAAAAGANAAATGTCCTGATGCTACTCATTTAACTATGGCATGGTTGACTAAAGGCTCTAGGCCTAGTAAAGGGACAGCCAAGACAGCAGTAGAGGGCCTTGCGCTTGGAGGTAAGATTAGAGAAGATGGAGTTATTAAAAAAGTCCCTCTTGCTCATAAGGAACGTGAAATTGATTTTGGNGCCGGACCAATTAATACTATGACAATACCTTGGGGAGATATTTTTACTGCTTATCATAGTACAGGTATACCCAATATCGAGTTTTATTTCGCACGTTCACATCAGTCTGTTAAGAAATTACGTAGACAACGNAAATTTTTGGGCATTACAAAGTTTGGTTGGGTCAAAAAATTGATTAAGAATAGAATTGATAAAGTATGGAATCCTACTTCAGCAGAAGAACGTGCCAAAGCACAATCTTTCTTTTGGGGTGAAGTAAAAAATAAAAAAGGAAAAACTGTAGTGGGTAGATTTAATTCTGCAGATGGATATAATGTTACCGCATGGGGGACTGTCGAAGTTGCTGAATATTTATTAGGTGACCATACCCANAAAGGTTACTACACGCCGAGCATTTTGATGGGAAAAGAATTAATTGAAAAGATGCCTGGATTTTCTGGTATCAAATTTGAAACGAATTAATGAAGATTGGTCTTATCCANCAAAAAGCCACTCAAGATATTGAATCNAATATTCAATTAGGTCTTAATAATTTAGATAAGGCTGCAGCCCAAGGNGCGGAACTAGTAGTATTTGCTGAACTTGCTTTTACACCATTTTACCCACAATATTTAGCTGATGGAGATATCTCTCATCTAGCTGAGACGGTACCCGGACCCATAACNCAAAAATTTATTTCAAAAGCAAAAGAACATAAAATGGTTATAGTCCTAAATCTTTTCGAATTAGATAATGGGAAAACATATGATTCATCGCCAGTAATTAATTCTGACGGAAATTTATTAGGTAGTACTAGGATGGTACATGTGGCAGATTATGAATGTTTTTATGAAAAAAGTTATTATNCTGAAGGGGATCATGGAGCCCCAATATATGATACATCTGTTGGTAAAATAGGCGTCGCTATTTGTTATGATCGACACTATCCTGAATTTATGCGAAGCTTAGGTGTCAATGGAGCAGAAGTTGTTGTCATACCACAAGCCGGAACCGTAGGAGAGTGGCCGGATGGATTATATGAAGCTGAACTTCAAGTTGCTTCCTTTCAAAATGGTTATTATTGTGCACTGGCAAACCGAGTTGGAAAAGAAGATCAGCTCGAGTTTGCTGGCGAGTCTTTTATTACAAATCCTGAAGGTAAGGTAGTTGCAAGATCTCCTTCAGGAGTTGACGACATACTTATTTATGATATAGATCTTAGTGAGGTAGAAAAATCTCCTGCCAGAACGATGTTTTTTAGAGATAGACGTCCTGATATATATCCTCTAGATTAATAGTAATCATGAAAAAAGAAATATTGTATAACAAAAAAAGTAGAGAGGAACTCCAAGCAGAGTTGCAGAATGAAACCTTTATTAGAAAAACCTTTTCGTTCTATAGGTATATTAATATTGATCAGCCTGAGGTATTAAGGAATGAGCTTTATAGATCGTGGTCAAATATGAATATTTTTGGAAGAATTTATATTTCTACTGAGGGCATTAATGCTCAGGGCAGTTGTCCAGAAAACAATTGGGTTGAACTAATAGAGACTTTGAAGTCTAATGTTATACTAAAAGAAATGCCACTTAAAATTGCTATTGAGGATGGAGAGTCATTTTATAAACTAAAAATCAAAGTAAAAGATGAAATTGTAGCATACAATGTTGGTAAGGAAGAATATAATATGAATGAAGTCGGACATCATCTGAGTGCTGAAGAGTTTAACAAAAAGATGGCTCAAGATAATACGCTTGTGGTAGATATGCGAAATTACTATGAAAGTGAAGTAGGTCGATTTGAAAATGCAATTATTCCAGATGTAGATACTTCACGAGAACTTTTACCAGAAGTCAGAAAGCTATTAGAGGGCCATGAGGAGGATGAAGTTCTTCTCTATTGTACGGGAGGAATTCGTTGTGAAAAAGCAAGTTCCTATTTAATTCATAGTGGGTTTAAACATGTCAATCAACTTGATGGTGGTATTATTCAATATGCANATGATGTAAAAACTAAAGGATTAACATCAAAATTNATTGGNAAAAATTTNGTTTTTGANNCTAGNATGGGTGAACGTGTNACNAATGATATAATTGGTAAATGTCATCAATGTGGTAACCCNGCTGATCGGCATTTGGATTGTGGAAATGACGCATGTCACATTTTGTTTATTCAGTGCGATGAATGCTATGNAACATATAGTGGGTGTTGTTCNAAAGAATGTGAAGCTTTTGCTAAACTACCTGTTGAAAAACAACGTATACTTAGAAAAGACCCAGATAAAGTTGTTTCAAATGCACGATATTCGAGTCGTATAAAGCCTAAGCTAACTGAAATTCGTCAATCGTAACGAATATACCAGAAAGGTCTGTGGTAATACTTATTCACAGATTTTCCTACAATTGCTGTGTAAATCCATCCTGCTAACCATGCTGAAACCAATATGGGGAAAACAATATTTAGTAGAATGGAAAAAACACCCAATACAAATGCTAAAGCAAATGGCATAATTACCGCAATACTGATATAAGGATGTTTAAGCATGAATTCTTGAAATTTATTCATTATTATTCCTTTTTATTAATAGATATGCAAAAACTATACAATTAACGATTTAATGCCAAATTTGTTTCATATTCTGACGACTTGGCATAAGAGTNAATATTATTTAATAATAAATAACCTTCATTTTGATTGATCTGCAATTTATTTTAACTACCCTATTAATGAACTCGTTTTGAGGAGGATGATAATGAAAAACCATATTATTGGATATATTACATTAACTATTTTTATCAGTGGGTGCGGTAACTCTCCTACAGTTAAAACTGATGATCCAAAAATTGATCAGGTTTCAACTTTTGATATATCACTAGACAAAAAAATTCAAACTCAATTGGAATCTCAATTTGATAATGTTTTGGAACCACAAAATTTGAATGATTGGATGAAACACATGTCTTCAAAGCCTCACAATGTAGGTTCACCTTGGAGCAAACAAAATGCAGAGTTTATTGCAGATAAATTCAAATCGTGGGGATATGATACAAAAATTGAAACTTTTGAAGTTTTGGTTCCTTTCCCTAAGATAAGAAAATTAGAAATGGTATCTCCAAAGAGAGTGTCATTCGAACTGAAAGAACCAGCACTTAAAGAAGATGCAACCTCTGGTATTACAAAAGACGTCCTCCCTGGATACAATGCTTTTTCAGCTGATGGAAATGTAACAGCTGAATTAGTCTTTGTTAATTATGGAATTCCTGCAGACTATAAAGAATTAGCTCGACTAGGAATAGATGTTAAGGGCAAAATTGTATTAGCTAAGTATGGTGGTTCATGGAGAGGAATAAAACCTAAAGTTGCTTATGAAAATGGAGCTATTGGATGTATNATTTATTCTGATCCCAAAGATGATGGTTACTTTCAAGGAGATGTTTATCCTGATGGACCATATAGAATGGAACACGGAATTCAACGAGGATCTGTATTAGATATGCCAATGTACCCAGGTGACCCATTAACTCCAGGATACGGAGCAACTAAAGATGCAAAGCGTTTAGATATAGCTGATGCTCCTACAATTATGAAAATTCCAGTAATGCCTATTTCTTATGGTGATGCTTTACCATTGCTAAAAGAATTGGGTGGCCCCGTTGCGCCAATGGCTTGGAGGGGAGGCCTACCTTTAACTTACCACGTTGGTCCAGGACCTGTTAAAGTTAATCTACATCTTGAGTTCGAATGGAAATTACGTACAGCTTATAATCCAATTGGTCGTATGGAAGGTTCTGTNTACCCGGATGAATGGATTATGAGAGGAAANCACCACGATGGTTGGGCTCAGGGAGCCGCAGATCCTATTAGTGGAATGGTTTCATTAATGGAAGAAGCTAGAGCAGTAAGTGAACTAGTTAAGACGGGATGGCGNCCCAAACGAACTTTGATCTATGCAGGTTGGGATGCTGAAGAACCAGCTTTATTAGGATCAACTGAATGGGTTGAGTTTCATCGGGATGAAATAAGGGAAAAGATGATATCATATATTAATACCGATGGTACAGGAGTTGGATTTTTGGGTGTAGGAGGTTCTCATGCTCTTGAAAAATTTGTCAATGAAATNTNGANGGATGTAAAAGANCCAGTACAGGATGTAACTCTTCAAGATCGAATTCGNGCNCGGCTTCGTGTAAGTGGAAATAAGGATGCTGAANGNCCTGACCTAAGGATTTATGCCTTAGGAGCAGGATCTGATTACACGGCATATATCCATCATGCAGGAGTTCCATCACTAAATGTTGGCTTTGGTGGTGAGAGTGGTGGAGGATCTTATCATTCTATTTTTGATTCCTATGATCATTATACTCGATTTAGTGATGGCGATTTTAAGTATGGTGTTACTTTATCAAAAGTTACAGGTCGCTTAGTACTTCGATTATCTGAATCTGATATTCTACCTTTTCGATTCGTTAATATGGTTGAGAATATTGGCACATATATTGAAAGCAATAAAAAATTTGCTGAGAAAGTGACCAAAGAAACGAAAAGGCAAAATAAATTATTGGATCAAAATGCATATACAATTGCTGGAAACCCAAAAAAAACATATTTGCCACCAAAACGTTTAGATATAGTGCCTGATTTTGATTTTGGACTTCTGGATGCAGCCTACTTAAGATTAAAAGCTAGCGCATGGAACTATGAAAAGGCCTTAAATAGATTTAAGAAAGGCTCNCTTTCAGCAGAACAGAAAGCTCAAATTAANTCTCTATTAAAAAATGTTGAGCAATCNATGCTACGCGAAAATGGTTTGCCCAGAAGAGATTGGTTTAAACATATGATTTATGCTCCAGGATTTTATACAGGATATGGAGTGAAAACATTGCCTGGGATACGTGAAGGATTAGAAGAAAGGAATTGGGATGAAGTCAATTTATTTATTAGTGAAGTTGCTAAGGCACTAGATCGAGCAGCTGCTACAATAAATAATGCCACAACAATTCTGAGTGGTAATTAATTATATATGGTTCATTTTTTTCTCTATTTACTGGGCCACTCATTAGTTGTTAGTCAATTTCTCTCATTAACATCTTTAGATAGTGGTGTAAACGCATCTTTCCGAGGATTATCAGTAGTAAATAATAGTGTGGTTTGGGTGAGCGGAACAGGCGGTACTGTTTTACGCACTGTAGATGGGGGAGCGAATTGGGAAAATGTCTCTGTCCCGAATATGGACAAAACCGACTTTCGGGATGTTGAGGGCTTCGATAAAAATACCGCCATTGTCATGGGAATTGCTTCTCCTGCTCGATTTTATAAAACTACCGATAGGGGACAAAACTGGAAGCTTGTTTATTTTGACGATCGTGAAGAGGTGTTCTTTGACGGAATGTCATTTTGGAATAAGAGGAATGGGATTGCATTCAGCGACCCGGTGAATGGACGTCACTTGCTCATCCGAACCACGGATGGGGGCGATACGTGGGAGGAAATTCCCGCAGATGGTATACCGGAAAAATTAGACCCTGAGTTTGGTTTTGCCGCCAGTGGAACTGGAATGCCAGTGAAGGGGCGAAATACAGTTTGGCTGGGAATGGGCGGTATAAAATCCCGCGTATTCAAGAGTGAAAATGGCGGATTAAATTGGTCTGTGGCAGAAACTCCGGTAGTTCATGGCGGCCAGAGTACGGGTATATATTCTGTGGCCTTCAAAAATAAAAAGGTGGGCATTGCTGTGGGCGGAGACTACATGAACCAAGCCATTCAAAACACCATGGCCCATACTCAGGATGGGGGCATCACATGGCATCTCCCGGAAAAACAAACACATCAGTATCGTGAGTGCGTGGCCCATTATCGTGGGAATACATTTTTTGCCGTGGGACCATCCGGCTTTGACCGAACCACAGATAACGGCAAGAACTGGGCACCCCACTATTGGGAGGTGAAAGATCTTACGGCCTTAGCATTTGCTAAGAGTAGCCGTGGCGGGTTTGCAGTGGGTAAGAGGGGACAAATCTATAAAATAAAAGTAGGACAATAATGGGTCAAAAATCAGCCTTAGTCTTGGGCGCTTCCGGTTTAATCGGATCTGAAGTGCTACAATTATGTTTGGCTTCAGACATTTATAACAAGATAATTACGCCTGTTCGAAGGTCATTATTAATTGAACATGAAAAATTAGATGAAAAAGTAATCGATTTTGACATGTCGCCATGGGAGAATTTATTCCCCGTGGATCATGTGTATTGTTGTTTAGGTACCACTATCAAAACGGCGGGGAGCAAATTAAATTTCCGAAAAGTCGATCATGATTATCCATTGGCTTTTGCCGGTGCAGCAAAAAAATGGAATGCATCTGTTTTCAGTATTGTTACTGCCGCCGGCTCAAACGCCAACTCCAAAATATTTTACAACCGGGTAAAAGGTGAACTTGAATCAAACCTTAGATCCTTAGGTTTAAATTCAACGCTCATTTTTCAGCCTTCATTATTAATGGGTGATCGAAATGAATTCCGACCGGGAGAAAAGATCGCCATGGGTGTGGCAAAATTGACCTCCTGGATGACACCCGGTTCTTTCCGGGCGATACATAGCAAAACGGTAGCCAAATCAATGGTTGCGGAAACTTGTTCAGAAAGCGCCGGATTCAACATTATTTCGAATAAAACCATGCATAACATTGGATAAGGAACGAACCATGATGAGACGAATGATAATTGTTTATTTTTCAGGACTTTTGCTGTTGTCGGCACAATCCCTCACAGTTGATCCTAGTGTGTATAAAATATTAGATGATATTAGCACGGACCAATTAGAAAAATATGTGACAAAACTGGTCAATTTCGGTACGCGCCATACATTGTCAGATACAGTATCCAATACCCGGGGGATCGGCGCCGCCCGGCGGTGGATTAAGAAAGAATTCGAAGAAATATCCAAGGACTGCGGCGGATGTCTTGAAGTAGAAGAACAGTGGTCCCTGGCCAAAGGGAATCCCAAATCACGAATCAAAAGAGACACCTGGATTGTCAACATTTATGCGGTGAAACGGGGGACGAAATATCCGAATAGGTATGTGATCATGAGTGGTGATATTGATTCCAGAATTTCCGATCCATTGGACGGAAAAGGTAATTCCCCCGGGGCCAACGACAATGCCTCCGGCATGGCCGGCGCCATTGAACTGGCACGTGTTTTATCGAAACATGATTTTCCCACCAGTATCATTCTGGCAGGACTCTCTGGTGAGGAACAGGGATTATTCGGCGGCAGATTTTTAGCGGAAAAAGCCAAAAAAGAAGGCTGGGAAATTGTGGGTATTTTAAACAATGATATGATCGGCAATATCGAGGGGGTGGACGGTGTTATAGACAACCGCACATTCAGAATTTTTTCTGAACCCTATTCTATTTTGGAAACAGAAAAACAATTGAAACAAAAGCGGTTTTATGGGGGCGAGAATGATGGTGAATCCCGCCAGCTGGCCCGCCATGCATTTGCTAGTACCAAAATATACTTGCCGGAAATGAATCCCTTGTTGATCTACCGCTTGGATCGTTTCGGCCGCGGCGGTCATCACCGACCTTTCAATGAAGCCGGGTTTCCCGGTGTGCGGATAATGGAGGCCCATGAGAATTATAACCGCCAGCACCAGGATATTCGGACAGAAAATGGTATCAAATACGGCGATGTGATTGAAGGTGTGAATTTTGATTACTGCGCCAAACTGACGGCGGTAAATGCAGCAGCTTTAGTCACCTTGGCCATGGCGCCGCCTAAACCAAAAAACGTCAAAATCGGCGGAATTGTAAAACCCTTTACTGTTTTATCCTGGGATAAGGTCGATGGTGCGGCTGGTTACAAACTCTATTGGCGGGATACCACCGCTCCCACCTGGAAGT